>JAAYGD010000021.1 GCA_012727915.1 Mycoplasmatota bacterium
TCGAACCCCGGACCTACCGGTTATGAGCCGGGCGCTCTAACCAGCTGAGCTAAAGGCCCCAGTAAATTATGTTTACTGGTGGACCTGGGTGGACTCGAACCACCGACCTCACGCTTATCAGGCGTGCGCTCTAACCAGCTGAGCTACAAGCCCATTTAAGCCTTTTTTTTGGGATTGACTATTTCATTTTATATTAATTTAATAAAAAAAGCAACACCAAAATAAAGAATTTTTATTTTTTACGTTTATTTAATTCGTTATATAAAACATTAATCATAAAAGGCATGCTATAAACTATCGGTAATACATATCTAAAGTAACTATTTACTGGGCCTACTATACACGCTAAAAATATAGTAAATGCTGGTAACAATAACAATAATAATTCCTTTTTCTTATTTACAATATACATCATTGCCATTATAAATAATACCCATATATTAAATCCAATATTAACAGTTAATCCTATTATAGGAAGACTAGAATAATAGTTTCCTATTCCTCTAAAGACTTCTCTAACAGGATCTAAAGAATTAAAATGATAGTCTAAACCTTTTTCTTGTAATTCTTTATTCATCTTTGTATATAAATACCAATTTGTAGTATTAGGATAAAAATATCCATATGTAGTATTAAAAGTAGCATTTAAATAAGTAATTGGATGTTTAGATAAATATTTATACCAAACACTAAAGAAATTACTTAAATCTTCATTTGTATAGTTTTTATTAAACTTATTTTTAACTGGATCCACTATACTTGGTTTATATCTATCCTTTAATGTATCAAACTCTAATATTTTATCAATAACTAATTTATCTTCATCACTAATCTTTTCTGGATGATATTTTGATAATCTTGCTATTTGTTGAAAAGGTATAGATAATACTTCTCTTATAGATGTATTTGGAACATTATAATAAGGTAATATTACTTTATTAAAAGAATAATAAAAAGAAGTTACAAATAGAAAAGATATTAAAATACCCAACATTTTTTTCTTTAATAATAATAAAAATGGCAAACTAAGTAATATAGTATAGAATCCATTATTTCTAAATAGCACAATTAAAATAGATATTAAAGTTAATATGATTATATCTTTAGTTGAACTAGATTTTTTTATAAAGTCATATATTCTTACAACATATAATAATATTAAAGCTGAGAATATTACATCTTTTACTCCAGTTATCGCATAGTTAGGAAATACTGGAATAAAAGCAATAGAAAGAAGAGAAAAATATATAATTTTCTTATTAAAATTATTTTTATACATATAAGATATTGTGTACGCAAATATACCTATTACTATTGTTACTTGTACTAAAGTATATAAAAATAAACCAAAATTATCATTACCAATAATATGTCCAAATTTAAATAATCCCCCCAATAATAAAGTATGAATTACAGGGTTAAAATTAGTAATATTTGTATAATTTTCAGGTAATACAACACTATCCAAATACCAAGTAGGTATTCCCATTACTTCTTGAATTTGATATCCACCATCAGGATTTAATATTACTGGATAATATACTATTATATAAGGCAAATAACATATAAATAAAAATATAAATGTTGATTTAAAAGGATGTTCTTTAATATAATTAGTTAATTTATTTTTAGGAAATATATCTTTAACTTTATTATTTAAAAACAAATCATAAACATAGTTAAGCATTATATTGAAAAATATTGTATATCCAAATAAACTTACTAAAGCAATAATCCAATTATCAGATAAATATACAAAGCTTTCAGTCATTTTAAAACTATTACCAATAATCATAAATATAGAAAAAACAATAGATAAAGATAAAACCCAACCATTTATTCTAATTTTATCAATATTTTTATTATAAAAATATAATAGCGATATTCCAATTATAGTTGAAACAATAATATTAAAACCAAGATCACTAGATAATGCAAATGAACTTAGTAACGCTAATATAATTATTAATATGTTCTTTTTCATATTACTCCTTGTTTTTAAATATATATTTTCTTTGAATAAAATAATTAATTATGAATATTATTATATCTACTACTATTTTAATTATAGAAGTATCAATATTAGTTAATTTATATATTATATATACAGATAATGTAGATATGCCTAATTGTATTATTACTAAAGCATAGTACTTATAAAGAGTATTTTGTTTATTTTTAGCTCCAAATACTACATCTCTATTAATTAAATAATTAACAAAAGAACTTATTACTCTCGCTAAAAAAGCTCCAATAAATATAGAAGTATCCCCTATACTATTTATCATAACTAATCTAAATATATAAAATAATATTTGATCTAATGCAAAACAAAAACCTGCAGAAAGAGTATATTTAATAAAAATATTATATTTATTTGTTATTTCTTTTAACATTCAATTCCTCTATTCTCTTTTTTAAAATTCCAATTTCTTGAGCCAAACTATTAATCTTATTTTTTTGTTTTGATAAATATATTGTAGTAAATAAAGAAATACCAATTAATATCAAAAATCCAAAGAAAAACAACATATTTGATACAATCTCTATTCCCAAATAATTAGATATATTAACTAATAAATTATTAGAAAAAGTAACTATAATCATAATCAATAAAAAGAAAAACCAAGGTAAAGAATCTCTAACTGATAAACTTTTATTAAATACTGAATATAATAATATGTTTGAAAATATTACATATACAAATATTAAAAAAATTAATAATTCAACAGAAATCATCTTTTACCTCCATATATTATACTCGTAAATAAAATTGCTAATGGTACTTTTATTCCAAAATATAAATATTTGAATGAATTAATAGAGCTAATACCATGTTTTCTTTCATGCATATTAACTGGAATTTCCGAAATATTATATTTTAATTTTGCAACCATAGTATTCGTTTCAGATTCAGGATAATCATGAGGATAATATTCACTAAATAATTTAATAATATTTTTATTAGCGCCCCTAAATCCACTTGTAGGATCAGTTATAGTTTTTCCAGTTAGTATTTTTATTAATAATGATAAAAACATTATTGCTAATCTCCTAGATTTAGTAGATTTAAATCTACTTATATCATTAATAAATCTAGAACCAATTACTAAATCATTTCCTTTATTTAATTCATCAATCAATAATTCTAAATAATTTGAATCATGTTGAGTATCTCCATCAAATTGTATTGCAATATCATAATCATTATTTAAAGCATATTTATAACCCGTTTGTACTGCTCCACCAATACCTAAATTAAATGGTAAATCAATAAAATTTATATTATTTTCAATACAAACTTGTTTTGTTAAATCTTTAGATCCATCATTTATGACAATATAATCAAGATTGATTCCTTTAATCTTGATTTTTATAATTTCATTAACAGTATTTAAAATATTAAATTCTTCATTATATGCAGGAATAATAATCAATGCTTTCATAAAAATCTCCTATGTAAAATAATACCATAATATATGAGTTTATTCAACTATAGGTTTTCTTTATTTTCTTAGTTATTGTATTAAATTTCTTCCTATCTATAAAATATAAAATAATTAATATTAACGCTAAAAATATTAATCTTAATAAAATAGGATCTTTTTTATATTTAGCAATCAATATAATATCTTTATCTATGATGGTTTTAAAATCAAAAGCATTATCATCTACATACCATCCCAAAAAACTTTCTTCATCAATTTTTAATGGTTCTACATTAGTACCTTCTATTACTTCAAACACTTCTTTTTTATCTTCATATATAAAAGTTACCTTATAAATGTTTCCCCATATTCCAATTCTTTCTTCTTTAGCTATATTTTCCTTTTCTTCTAATATATCCAGATATTTATAATCCCCATAAACATACTCAATCTTTGCATATCCATTCTCAACTAATTCTTCCTGTATCAATTTATTATCTACAAATAACCATACTAATTCTCTATTATATTTATCTGTTTTTGTACTATTTTCATCATATTCTATTTCTAACTTTGTAGCGCTTTTCAATAAATTACAAGTATATTCACTAGCGGTCTTTCCTAATATTCCTCCATCTTTTGTAGGATGAAGTGTCTCAGGAGTATCAATTGCTAAAAATCTATATTTATAAGATATATCTCCTACTTTTAACCACGCAGTATCTCCATCTACACATCTATCAAAAGATACTTCTTCTAAAGCATTAACATTAATAAATATAAATAATAAGAATATAAATAATAACTTCTTCATAAATCACCTAAATAAAGTCATAAATGATTTGGGGACCTCTGACTTAAATATATGTTTTTTATCATTAATCTTGATTTCCAATTGATAAGCATGTAAGCACATTCTCTTCAAAGGATTAACCTTAGATCCATACTTTTTATCCCCCAATATTATATGGTTAATATCCTTCATATGTACCCTTATTTGATTTTTTCTTCCAGTATATATTTTAATATCTAATAGACTATATTTATCATTATACTTTAATCTTTTATACTCAGTTTTTGCTCTTTTTCCTGTTTTATCAGAATATACATAATGTTCATCATTTTCATTTAATAAAGATTCAATAACATCTTTTTCCTTTTCTACTTTACCTTCAACTATTCCAATATACTTTCTAGTTACAATATTCTCCCAATTAGCTTGCAAAAAATTTTTAGTAATTTCATTTTTTGCTAATAACAAAACTCCAGAAGTATCTTTATCTAATCTATGAACAACAAATACTTTATTATTTTTATTTATACCTTTTAAATATTCCATTACTAATTTATAAGCAGTATTAAGATTATCGGACTCACTAGCAATACTTAACATTCCATAAGGTTTATCAATTACAATTATATCCTTATCTTCATATATAATTACTAAATCTTTATTTTTATTTTTAGATTCACTAATATCTATTACATCATCTTTTTTTAATAACTTATCATATTTAGTTACTACTCTATTATTAACCCTTATATTTCCATATTTTAAATATACCTTTAAATCTTTTCTTGACTTATCAGTATTATTAATTAAATACTCTAACAAATATGACTCTTCATTTACTTTTATTTTCATACATACCTCTATATCATTATACATTAAAAAAATAAGATTTCTCTTATTTTTTAGTACTCTTCTTTTTATTTAAGAAATATAAAGCTGTACCAACCACTATTACATTAGCAATAGAGTAATATAACGATTTTAATTCATAATGTTCACTATCATCATAATAATACATACTATCACATCCGCAATCTTTTCCTTCTTCTTCAACACATTGCATTTTACAAGTTTCAATTTTATCTTCGATTGAAGGTTCATCAACTAATAGATTAATTCCATTATTAAGAGTAAATACTATTGCTCCTAAAAACCAAACCAATAAAACTCCATTTAAAATCTTTAAAATTAATTCTTTTTCTTTACTAAACAAAATCATATTTCACCTCCTATCATAAATAATATTATACCATAAAAAAAGATAGTAAACTATCTTTATAATCACACTGGTGTCCCCTGAGGGCTTCGAACCCACGACCCACAGATTAAGAGTCTGTTGCTCTACCTACTGAGCTAAGGAGACAATTAGTACGTTTTTCATTTTATCACAATAAAAAACGTTTGTGAATAGATTATTATCTAATTAATGTTTTTCCTTTGCCTTGAAATAATTTTTCGATTTCTTCTCTAACTTCATCGGTTATTTCTCTATAAACAACTCCACAGTTTTGTAAAGTAATCTTAGATGCTTTTATGCTATCAGTATATGCATATTTATCGTTGTTATATATAACTTCTTTTATTCCAACTTGAACGATTTCTTTTGCGCAATCATGACAAGGAAAATGTGATACATATATCTTAGCATCTTGAAATATATTATTATCACCTCTGTAATTTAAAATGGCATTTCTTTCAGCATGCACAACATATGGATATTTTTTTTCTAACTCTTCACCTTCTCTAGCCCAAGGGAAATCCGAATCATCCCAACCATTAGGTGTACCATTATATCCAATAGAAATAATTCTATTATTTCTATCCACTATACAAGCTCCAACTTGTGTATTTGGATCTTTAGATCTTTCTGAAAACAAATATGTTGTTGCCATAAATACAGCATCCCAAGAAATTACATTTTTTCTTTGTAAATTATATTTACCCATAAACCCTCCAAAGTTATTATATCATAAAAAAATCAACCAAAGGTTGATTTAATATACAAATGGTGGAGAATGAGGGATTCGAACCCTTGACCCCCTGCGTGCAAGGCAGGTGCTCTAGCCAGCTGAGCTAATTCCCCAGGCAAAGAGATTATAACATAGTTGATTTTTAAAAGTCAACTTATGTTATATCTTTTTTTATCATTCTTCTATATGATAAATAAAATAATCCAAATGAAAATATTAAATAACTTCCAACTAAGATTGGAATGTTATAAATATCATTCTTCTTTAAAGATATATAACTTTCGTTTTCTAAATCGGGATCATAATCAGAATTAACATATCTTCCAGTATACATAGCAATAGTTTGATCATATAATTCATTTGATTCATTACCTTGCTCTATTAAAGACATATATATATTTCCAAATTGTGAATTAATATCAATATAATATAATTTACTAGAAAAATAATTATTTCTATTTAAAGTTATTTGTCTTAATATAGGTAAAACTCCAAATATTCCAAGTACCAATAAAACTGTAATTATTATTGAAGGAACTTTCTTTCTAAATAATGATGATAAGAATGACATTATAGACGAAAATATTAATATCATAAACATTCCAAATATAATAAAATTAGGAAATAGCTTTAAAAGACCTATAAATACATCCTTATCCAAATTGTTAAATAATAAGAATATTGTAACCGATACTACTAAAGATGATATAAAATAAAATAAAGATCCAATTAATAAACCAATAATTTTACCAAATACTATGGAAGATCTTGATACTGGTTTTGCAACTAATATTTTCATTGTACCTTCATATTCTTCAGTTGCGAATATATCTAATCCAAATATCATCATCATAATTATTACTGCTATACCACCTAAATACATAAATACAAATAATGAATAAACTGTCTTAATAGATTCTATTTGAGAAGGAATAGTTACTAATAAACTATTATCTTCTTTACTACCCATATACATTAATATTGTTATTAAAATAAGTATTATAAAGTAAATAGAAATAATAATAGGTTTAAACATATTTCTCAAAGTTTTTTCAAAAATAGCTCTCATACTATTCACCTACTTTTCCAGTTAATATTTTAGAATATACTTCATCTAAAGATACTGAAGCATCTTTTAAAGTAATAATGTCTATATTATTTTCATATGCAATTTTAATTAATTCTTTTTTAACTTCATGTAGATTATTAGTTGATATTGTTAATTTGCCATTATCTTCTTTTATATCAGAAATATTAATTCTATTTATCTTATCTATAATCATTTGATTATTAGATGTTTCAATAATTAATAAATCATTATGCAATAACTTCTTAGCGTCATCTAAAGGCCCAAAAAACATTAATGAACCTGCATTAATCATTATTACATCTGTAATTATTAATTCCAATTCAGTTAATACATGAGAACTTATTATTAAAGTAATATTTTTCTCTTTAACTAATCTTTTTAAAGAATTTATTATTTCAAATCTTGATGTTGGATCTAAATTAGCTGTTGGTTCATCTAACATTAATATTTTAGGATCATGAATCATAGCTTGCGCTAATCCAATTTTCTTTTTCATACCAGTACTAAAATTAGATACTTTTTTATACACAGAATCCTTTAGATTCATAAATTCTATTAATTCCATTGATTTTTTTAAAGCTAATTCATAAGACAATCCACCAAGTTCTCCCATATATATTAAATAATCCATACAATTCATATCAGTATAAAATGAAGGGAACTCTGGAGAATATCCAAGCATTTTTTTAGCGTCTATTGAACCTATTTTATATCCACCAA
>JAAYGD010000022.1 GCA_012727915.1 Mycoplasmatota bacterium
ACACCAACACCAACACCAACACCAACACCGACGCCAACCGCAACGCCGACACCACCACCGACACCACCAGCAACACCAAATCAATCATATCAAGATAATAAATCTGCTTATTATTATGATCCAAAGGAATATGATCGAACAAAATCCGTTTTTATTGGAAGTAAGGAATTTAACGAATTAAGTGACCAAGAAAAATTTGAATTAGATCAAAAATACAGAGAAGCTATTGAAGAAGGCAAAGAAATTGATGGAATAAAAGGTGGAATGTTAGGGGGGGTAAAGTTTTTTATGCAAAACAATGTTAATATACCTTTTAAGGCATCTGGAGAAAGCAACATATATAATGAAGGATTAGACACTAATATAGTAATGGATAAAAATGCACCAGATAGTGTTGAGTGGCTTCAAATGATATATCATGATGTTACTGGAGAAAAAAAAGTTGATTTTAGAATGAGAGATTCAAGTTCTCTAAGTGGTGGTTTTGTATCAAAAGCAAATTTGTCGAATGAGATAAATAATGTTAGTGTTGGAGATATATTTTTTAATGAACCAAAAAGTTCTGATGGAATGGGACACATAAAATATGTTGTAGGAAAAGAAGGGGATGATTTTTTGGTAGCAGAACTTCAAAGAGGAAGCAACAGTGCTAATCCGGAATTTATAGGTTTAAATGTTTCTAAATTATCAAAAGAAGAAGCGTTGAAACTTGATGGTTATACCATAATTAGTAACTAAATTGATTAAAAAGAACGAAAGTTCTTTTTTTGTATTGACAAATGATTTTATATAACTATAATAAGAAGCATTATTAATTGTTCAGGGGGTAAATAATGAAGAAATTAATTTTAGGTTTTGTTGCTCTATTTGCATTTGGATTATCAGTATTAGCAGCTGATAATGATAATGAAATAATCGAATTGAAAGAGATTAAAATATCTAATTATGAAGTAGCGCCTTTTGATGGTAAATTAGAAATTAATTATGAATTGGTTCCTAATGATGTTGAAAACAAAAATATTGTTTGGACTATATCAGGATTAAAACAAGGTTTGATAGTAGAATTTGAAGGTGAAAGTAAAACTAATGAAGCTGTAGGAACTATAGTTTTAATAGTAAAGAATGATAATGAAGATATATCTACTGTTAAATTAAACGCTAAATCTGGAGATATTTCTAAAAGTGTTTCTATAAAAGTTGAAAATGAAACAACAACTGAAGATAGATATAAAAAAGATGTAGTTGAAGATATAGAAAAGTTAATTGAAGATGCTAAGAATATTGATGAAAAAAATGAAGAAGCAATAGAAAAAGCAATCAAGAATATTGATATAATGCTAAAGAATGAAGATGTAAAAAATACTGTTGATAAAGATTTATTAGAAGATTATGATGGAATAAAAGAAAAATTTGATACATATAAAGAAGAAGACAATAAGGATTATGCTAAAACAGTTATTATAGTAGGATTAGTATTAGCGTTCTTATTTGGAATATATATGATATTCAAAGATAATAATAAACCAGTAAAAAAAGAAGTTAAGAAAGAAGTAAAAAAGCAAGACACAAAACCAAAAAGTAAAAAGAAATAATTAATATTAGTATAGATTAAATCTATACTTTTTTATTTATAATATGATAAAATGTTATTAGGTGTAATATATGAAAAAGAAAATTGATTTTACAAAGAAAGATTTATTATTATTATTAATATTATCAGTTACAATATTTTTTTGTAATTATTTTCTAAGTTGGCATTCTGTATATAAAGAATATAATTTAAATGTTTCTATATTATCTGATTATTTAGTGGAAGTTTCAAATAATGAGTTTGATTCATATATAACAGAAAATCCAAATTCATTTGTATATCTTGGAGTTGTAGATGATTTAGAAACAAGAAGCTTTGAAAAAGAATTTAAAGCTACTATTAATAGATATTTTTTAAATGATAAAGTAATTTATATCAATATAAAAGATATAGATATTAATGAATTATTAAAACCCTATAATGATATTAAACAAATAGAGAAAACACCTGTTATCATATATTTTGAAGAAGGAAAAGTATTAGACTTTATAAATACAAGTAATCATTCTATGAAGAGTGATGCTATTATTAGATTTTTTAAACATTATGGAGATATATGATTAATATAGTATTATATGAACCAGAGATACCTCAAAATACAGGTAATATTATGAGAACTTGTGTTGCAACTAATTCTGTATTACATTTAATAAGACCATTAGGCTTTAATATTAATGATAAGACTTTAAAAAGAAGTGCAGTTAATTATACTGATAAATTAGTTTTTCATATATATGATGATTATGAAGATTTTAAATCAAAAAATAAAGGAGAATATTATTTTTTTACAAGATATGGTAATAAAACTCATTCATCTATTAATTATAAAGATAAAGAAAATATATATTTAATATTTGGTAAAGAATCAACAGGTATTCCTAAAGAGATATTAAAAGATAATATTAATAATTGTATAAGAATACCAATGAGTGATAACGTTAGAGCAATTAATTTATCTAATAGTGTTGCGATAGGGATTTATGAAGTACTAAGACAAATTGATTATGAAGGATTGTATTTTGAAGAACCTCACAAAGGGAAAGATTATTTAATAAAATAATATTTTTATTTTTTAAAAAGATATGATATAATTTATTTATACTATGTGGAGGTTTAAATATGTATAAAAAAATATTAAAAACGTTTATATTTACTTTAATAATGTTCATAGGAATTACTTTGGTTAATGCAGATCCAGCTTGTGAACCAATAGAAAACAATAATAATGCAGATAATAGAGTATTAACTTGTGATATGGATAAAGATACATCAACATCTTTTCAATATCCAAAAGGAGTAGGAGTTCAAGTTACATCTTTTGAAAACCCTTATTGTGTGGTAACTTGTAAAGAAAACATTGCTTTTTCTTTTGATAATGCTAAAGTATTATCAGCGGGTATGGGATTTACTTATCCTTTATATTTATCAGCACAAAGACAATGTATGTCAGAATATAAAAATGTTGAAGATTACGATGAATTACTAAGAAAATTAATAGATGCTTATATGGTTTTGGTGGGACAAAAATATTTTGGTGGTTCAAGAGCAGATTATAATTATGATGGTTTTTCAAATAGAAACGATTATTTATCAGTTAATGATGATAAAAATATATTAAAAGATATTGAAGGCAATTTAGTGTTTAATCCAGCTTTAGATATATCAAATGATGTTAACATTGGAAGACTTAAGAATACTATTAATAATATGTCTAGTTTTAAAGAAGAATGTAATTCTTGGCCTTTAGAAACTAATGTTGGTACTGAATATTCTTTAAATCCTGATGTTAGTTTAAATGTAACAACTTCAAAAGGAAATGTAACAGAAGTATATAATTATATTAATAATTCTAGTACAAGAACTCATACTTATAATAATACGGGTTATAATTTATGCAAATTAAATGAAACAATAGAAAGTGGAATATCTTTATATGATTGTAAGCCTGATACTTCATATGATGGTTGGAGTGAAACATCAAATATTAGAGGAAGATTTACAATACCTCCAAAGAAGATGGAATTATATACTGGTAAAATAGAAGTGTTAAAAGATTCTGATAGTGATTTTGTTAATTGGTGTAAGGCAGGAGAAAAGTTCTTTGTGTCACCAACAGAAATTACTAGACCGGCAGAAAGCAATAAAGCTGATAAAGGATATCCTTTAGTATTATCAGTAAGAAATATTGGAAATAATATTGAACCTTTATCTCCAAAGAATATGACATTAACTGTTAATTGTTACTATCAAGTAATAAATACTTTATCTTTATCAGAAACTGATCCTTGGTTTATAGAAAACAACTCTGATTGGGGAATAAACGGTAGAACATCAACAATAAATGCAATAATATATAGACCAATAGATTTAAATGATCCTTTCCCTAATAGAGATCCAAGAATAAATTGGGATGGAACAATTACTGAAAAAATAAATGGTTCTGAAGTAGTTAGAACTTTAGAAGAAAAATTTATAACTAGTACAGCAGATACAATAAGAAATAGAACAATGTATACAATAGATTTAAATGCTTCGTCTATTAAAAATGTTAAAAGTTATAATAGAGAACATCCATATATAGATTGGAGATTGACTCCTTCTGAAAAGAGTTTATTTATAAATAATAATACTCGAATAATAAAAAGAGGAGAGACATATTCAGATAATAATGATCCAACATATAAAAGGGGGGAGAATTAATATATGAGAGAATCTATGTGGGGAATATTTATTATTGTAATTGGTGCTGTAGGCATTATAGCAATAAACTTATTCCAAAGATTAACAGTAACAGATGCAAATACATATGTGTTAATGAAAGAATCAACTAAAGCAGCAATGTATGACTCGATTGATATTGCTTATTTTAGAAATACTGGAAACGTTAAAATTATAGAAGAAAAATTTGTAGAAAATTTTACTAGAAGATTCGCAGAATCAGCTGTTATTAATACAAATTATAAAATAGTAGTACATGATATAGTAGAGTATCCTCCAAAGGTTAGTTTAAGTATATTGACAGATCTTGATGATATGAAGAATAATGAATATAAGGTTTTACAAACAATAGATTCAATATTTGAAACTGTATATTCAAGAGCTGAGTTTTATGATAGATTTGGAGTTCATTCTGAAGAATGGTTTCCAGGAAGTCAAATATGGGATGGCACACCTATTGATCCTGTTGAAGAAAATTTTTGTAAAAATGCAAAAACTGATATTGATGAATGTATATCTGGAGATTTACAATTTTTAAGATGGGAAGAATTAGAAAGAACAGTTCTTCAAATTTGTGATACTGAATTAGGTAAGTTAGGACCTAAAGATAGAGATGCATTTTATCAAGAATGTATATGTGGAAAATGGTCTGAAGAAAAATTTAAAACAATTAATAGTGGAAGACCTAGAATAAAAGATAGTGTTGCAACATATACATGGCATTTTACAGAAGAAGGTCCAGTTAATGATATAGATGAAACTGTTACAGACAAAATAATTGGAGCAGTATGTTTAAGAGATTTAAAAATATTAAAAAAAGATGATTTACCAAGAACTAACTTGGGAGGTATTGAATGTGGCCCTGATGGTGTAGTTGTAATGGTTGGTCAGTCTATAAAATTATATCCAAGATATATTCCAAATAACGCTGTAAATAGAAATTTAAATTGGCAAAAAGTAAGTGGAGCAAGTCATCTTAACTTAATACCGCTTAGTCAATTATATTTCCCTTATCCTCAAAAAGATACTATTACAGTTTTGGGAGTTTCTAAAGGGAATACTGTAGTAAGCGCAGTACCAGTAGATAATCCTTCTGGTATTAAAGAGGCAACCTGTTTAGTGAAAGTTTTGGATAAACCGGATTTTTCTTGTCCACCTTCAAAACAAATACTTGTTGGTTCGACTTTTTGGCCAACAATAATTAAGGGAAAAGACTTTCCTGTAGATTATACATTAACATATGATGTTTTTAATAGGACATTGGCTTCATATGATTCTTCAACAGATTTAATAACTGGATTAAATCCAGGAAGTACAAATTATATAGCCACTGTAACAATTGATGGAAAATCTTATTCTGAACTTTGTCCATTTGAAGTAACAGAAATAATACCGGCCACAGCTAAAGCTAGCCCTACTTGCCATCCGTATACAATTATTATAGACACAATTCAAAATTCTGAATCGGCATCTTTTCTAAATCCTAGCAAAAAATCAGTATCGAATTATTCATTATTTAATACTGCTTATTTAAATATTAATTCAAGTACAGGTCTTATGACAGTTAAAAACAGACCGCAAAGTGATAGATATTTAAGCTTTAGAGTAACGTTTAATGATAGTACATATTTGGATTGTCCAGTGATGTTGGCGGGGACAGTCCCTCCACCAACTGGCGAATGTACTGTTGGAGAGTTAATACCATTATGGGATCAATCATACATTGATGTAAAATCAGTGTGTTTAATTACAAAAGAACATAATTTTATACTTGCACAACTTCAAGCTTCTAATTCAGTAATGCATTTACCTATAAAAGAGTGTGGAAGAACAGGAACTATAAGTGGTTGCAAAGGATCTTGGCATACAACTACCTATTCATATACTGGAGAAGCAAATCTATTTTTTATAAATTATAATGTAAGATTCAATCCGATATATTCTTATTCAGATTGGCCAAAAGCAACACTACCATGTTCAGGAGTTCATACCCAAGGTAATATTGATTTGGTTTCAAAATATTCTGCCCCTCGATCAGTACTTTTTAGCAAAACAACCGCATATAATCAAAATTATTTTTGTCAGATGTTTCCTATTATCGGAGATCCAAATGCATACTTTCTTGCTGATTATAGCTTTCCTACTGAAATAGTACCCGGTCTTGAAGGATCAGATAGAATTGTATATCATGTTATGGGCGGACCTGAAGCTAAAATGCCCACTACAAGTTGTAAAAAAATAACTGGGCTTGGTAGTCTAGAAAAAAAAGATATATGGACTTGGAAATATGTTGCGCCGGAGCCTTATCCCGCAGGAGGTGGTAGCTTTACTTTTGAGTGTTCAACTAAAGAAGACCCATTATTGACAAAGACAGGCACAATAAAATTAAATAACATAGATTGTGGATTGTATTCTCTTGAAGTAACTCCGGATCAAGTTTGGGCTTTGCCTTCTAAACAAAGTGGAACAGCAAAATTGGTAGTAGATGATAATCCAAAATTAGATGTTGAAAACGAATTTGTTTCAATATGGTCTACTTCGGGTTTAGTAACAATAGATGGCAATAGTAATACGGCTACTTCAAGGAATATAGATGCAAGTGGAGCAGGAAGTGGATATGCAACAATTTATGGGCAAAGACAGGCCTATGGAGCGTGTGCTAAATCACCTATCCTAAAATATAGTTTATATGCATGCAAAACAGCAGAATATTTTTGCCCTGAAGTTTTATATTCACATTTAGATGGGAATATATGCTATTCTTCGGATATAGAAGAAGCCATATGTGATTCTGGAAAAGGGGGGACACAAATTTTGTATAATAACAATTGTTATAATAAAACGAGTTTACCGGTTGCAACAAAAAGCGATCGATATTGTAAAGTGGGTACTAAAGTTTGTTTTGATGGAGATTGCAATGAAGAAATATGTATATATGATGGAATAGCTAGATCAACTGGAAAATGCGATACATACTCTGAAAGTTTTAGTAGTGGATCATGTACAAACTCGGGTTCATACGGAGATGCAACTTATAAAACATGTAGATACGCATATAGACAAAAAGCGATATCAAGTTCTGGCACAAATACAAGCAATTATGTTTATAGCAGTTCTAAAGAAGCAATGGCTGCATGCAAATTGAACGTTAAAATTGGATATGCTTGTGAAGATACACCGACAAGAACATACACGTATACTTGTACAAGTTCTACAACTAGCGATTGTCCGGCCACTCATCCTTGGGTAACTAGCACTACGTGTTATAAAACAACAGAATTAACAGATGGCACGTATTCTTGCTCCTCTGGAACTTTAGTAGCAACTAACAGATGTGTAACATCGAGTTCTTCAACAGCTGTTCCTAAATTATGCCCTGATCCTGCTGAATATGTTAAAATAAATGAAACCGATACATTTTGTGTGCATTTATATGATACCGAATTAGCACATTTAACTTGCCCTGGATATGGTTCATCATCGAGCGGAGGTGGATTAACCAAATAGTATATTATAATTATAATATAGCATATGATATTTATTGACAATAAATATATGATAAACTATAATAATGTTTAAGTTGTGGGGGGATTATGAAAATAAACAAAAAAATTTCTTATATTTTATCTGGAATATTAGCTTTATCCGGAGTTAATATTCCTTCTTCTATTGCAGAATCAAATACTAAAGAGATTAATCAAATAGATGAGAAATATGTTGTTGCTTCTTATCCAAATGTTTTAAATTTGTCCTCAGATAAAATAGATAGATTAACTGAAGGCTCATTTAATCCGACTATCGATAAATTAGAAGGAATATTATGGATTTGTTTAAAAACAAATGATAAAAAAACTTTATTGTTAGCTGATTATCATCAAATATTTTATGATTCTACAGAAGGCCCTTTAGTTCAAGGTGTAAATAACGATTCGCTTGAAAATAATGAAAAATATTTTCTAGATAAAAAACAAACTCTAGAAGATATGAGTAGATACTTATCTTTGACTAAGTTTCAAGATTATATATTAGTTAATGGATATGTAATTTTAGATTTATTTAACCCAAGAAATTTGATAGGCATATATGATAATGAAAAATTTTATCATAATAGAAATTTTTTTGATAAAAATGAAGAAATTGAACTTGTTTTTTTTACTGGTGATATAAATGAACTTGCAAATCTTATTTCAATTGATTTAAGTAAATATAATTTGCCGGAAAGAATTAAAAAAAATATGGAAGACGGCAGTACAAAAATAAGTTTAAAAGATGTATATGATTTATATATGGCAATAGTTCCCTATGAATACTTACCTACACTAACACAAAGAAAATTTAACATTAATCCTACTGTACCAATATTTAAGGATGAAATATTAGAAAAAAACATTAATGAAAAAATAGAAGAATTAGGATATAATATTTTGCCCACCAAATCTGGAGAAACTAACTTTTTATTTTATTATTTGGATTTTAAAACTTTGTATTATCTTGATTTTTATACTAGGGAAAAAATAGCAAAGTATGGTAATACTGATTTTAACAAAGAATATTTGAAAAAACTAGATGTTAGTGATGATTTTTATAAAGAAGATTCTAATGGCATATTTAATTATTTAAAAATAATTTCTAACGACTTTGCATTTTTTGTAGATGAATACTTGCCTGGTTTGGATTATTTGTTCACTCTTTCTTTTACTTATGGAGATTTTGTGGATTTCTATCAAAAGATACCTTTGGATCAACAGATAGATTATAGCTTTTATGATTTTAGTAAATCGCCTATTATTGATCAGTATGAAGAATTGCCTAAACCTGCTAGTTGTATTCCATATATTGATTATGAAAATAATACATTGTATGCAATTCCAAAAACAGGTAGAGATAATGAAATAATTAAACAATTAGTTATTAAAAATAAAGAGAACTCATAATATTGACTTTATGAGTTTTTTCATATAATATTGTTATTATAGAAAGAGGTTGATTATGATTAAAAAAACAATGTTAATTTTGATATTATTAATGCCTTTAGTTGTATTTGGTGAAGAAATAATAGAATTTAGAAAAGACAATTATTATATAGAAGATGCTTATTATGAAATTGCTTATTTGATTGATAATAAATTTGAAGTTGAGGAAAATTATAAAACTAGATTAATATATGGTGATACTTCTCAAACATATTTTTTTGAAAAAACTATTGATAATTCGTTTTCATTTAATTATAAAGGTTTGGATTACAAATACAATGTGGAACACAAAATTAATAATATTGAGGGAGATTCGCTTTACAGTATATATCAATCTAACAAAGATAGTCTTAGATATGTATTTGGAGAAAAATATTCTTTATTAAAGGAAATCGAATATTTTAAAATAAAATATACAATGGATAATTTTGCATTAAAAAATAATATGTATGCTTATAAAATTGGAAATGATTTTTATGAAATAAAGAAATTGACTTTCAAAATAATCGCGCCTTTTGCTACTGAAGGTAAAGAAATATTATTTAGTTTAGACGGAAAAAATTTTAGTAAAGAAATAGATGGATTATCAGTTAAACTTGAAGGTAGCGCTAAGATTAATGGAGAATATAATAAGACATTAAACAAAGGGGAAGAAATTTATTTTTTAATGTATGATTCAAATGAAGTAATATTCGAAGTTGAAAAGGAAAAAACAAATAATAATAATTTATATTTAATAATTGGTGGCGTTGTAGTTCTTGTTGGATTATCTGCATTTCTAATAGTTAAAAAAGTAAAGGATAAAAAATAATAATTAAGAATCAATATTAATTGATTCTTTTATTTTTATCAATAAGTGTAAAAAGATATGGAAAGTTTTATATATTTATGATAATATTATTACATAATAGTATAGAAGGAGAATAAA
>JAAYGD010000023.1 GCA_012727915.1 Mycoplasmatota bacterium
TAAATGAATATTATTCTGTATATAATTATCAAATAGATGGAAGAAAGATATTAAATGATTTAATTAATAGCAATAAAAATGTTATTATTGTAGGAGGTACTGGTTTATACATTTCAGCGCTCTTATACGATTATAAGTTTAATAAAGAATCCATAAACAATAATTATGATGATTTAACTAATGAAGAAATATATAATAAAATAATGGAAATAGACCCTAATACAAAAACACACATAAATAATAGACAAAGATTAGTTAGGGAACTAAATAGATTATTAAATAAAAATTCGAGTAATCAAGGTAGTAAATTATTATATGATACAATCTTTATTGGTCTAACTACTAGTAGAGAAAACTTATATAATATAATTGATAAAAGAGTAGACAAAATGATAGAAGCAGGGTTATTAGATGAAGTTAAACAATTACATTCATCTAATATAAGAAATAGATCTATAATGACAGCAATCGGATACAAAGAATTGTATCAATATTTCGATGGAATTATATCATTAGAAGAATCTATAGACTTAATTAAAAAGAATACTAGACATTATGCTAAAAGACAATATACTTGGTTTAAAAATAAAATGAATATAACTTGGTTTAATGTTGATTTTGATAAATTTGATAATACTATTAATGAAGTAAATAAATATATAGAGGAGAACAGATGAAAAGAAAGTTAAAAACACCAGTAAAAATATTATTAGGAATATTATTATTAATTTTTGTAATAATAATATCATTTATATTTATATATAATTTAAATTTATCTAGTGTAAGTGACAAACTTAACAATGAAATTGTTGAGTTCAAGATAGAAAAAGGAGATTCTATAGATGAAATAATTAATGGTTTGAAAGATAATAAAATTATAAAAAATATATCTTTTACTAAATTATATATTAAATTAAACAATATAAATAATCTTCAAGCTGGAACTTATGAATTGGATAATTCAGATAATACATCTAAAATCATAGATAAATTAAATAAAGGTTTAGTTGTTAATAAAGATGAAATTAAAATTACATTTCAAGAAGGAAAAACAATTAGAGGAATTGCTAAAATAATTGAAAATAATACTAACAATAAAGAAGAAGATGTATTTAATTTATTAAAAGATAATACATATATTGATTCTTTAATTAAAGATTATTGGTTTATAACTGAATATGTTAAAAATGAAGAGTTATTGTATCCTTTAGAAGGATATTTAGCAATGAATACATACATATATAAAGATAAAGACGTTACAGTAAAAGAAATATTTAAAAAAATGTTGGATTATATGGATATAATATTATCAAAATATAAAACACAAATAGAAACTTCAGAGTTTTCAATTCATGAGATATTAACTTTTTCAAGTATTGTACAATCAGAAGGATTAAATTTTGATACTATGAGTACTATAGCGGGTGTGTTTTATAATAGATTAGAAGAGAATATGCCATTTGAAAGTTGCGCAACAAATTGTTATCCAAGGAGTATAGAACCATGCACTCCAAATAAAGTTGATTTCGATTATGATAGCCCTTACAATACATATTTATCATCATTATCAGGAAAACTTCCAATTGGACCAATATCTTCTTTTGGAGAGGACGCAATTAAAGCAACATTAACTCCTAATGATAATGAATATTTATTCTTTTTAGCAGATAAGAATGGAAAAACATATTTTAATAAAACAAATAGAGAACACGTAAACACAATATCTGAATTAGAAAGTAAAGGATTGTGGTTCTAATGAAGAACGAAAAGTTGTTTCTAATGAGATTAAATAAGGGATATACTCATAAAAGAATGGGTGAATTATTAAATATTAGTAAATCATATTATTGTCAATTAGAAAATGGTAAAAGAACTTTATCATATAAAATGGCTTATGATATATCTAAAATATTAGAAACTAAACCCGATGATATATTTTATGAAGTCTATAATAACACTGTTAACCAAAAATAGTTGACAGTGTTTTTTTATAATGATATAATTTCTATAAGAAAAGGAGGAAAAATGGCAGTTAAAATAAGATTAACAAGAGCAGGTGCTAAGAAAAAACCATTTTATCGTATTGTAGCAGTAGATTCAAGAGAAAAAAGAGATGGAAAGTATATAGAATTATTAGGTACTTTTAATCCTTTAGTTAGTCCAGAATTAGTAAAATTAGATACTGAAAATATTGTTAAATGGTTAAACAATGGAGCATTACCAACTGATACAGTTAGAGTAATATTAAGTAAAGCTGGTATATTAAAGAAATTACATGAAGAAAAGAA
>JAAYGD010000024.1 GCA_012727915.1 Mycoplasmatota bacterium
AATAACGGACCCTCCAATATACCAGTTTGATATACCCTGTGCTTTCATAACCCCAAACATACTAGTTTTTTGAATTGTTAATACATAAATAAAAATTCCTAAAACAAAAGCTGTTATTATTATTAAAAATACTATCATTACTGAAAAGGTTAAAACTTGAGCATTGTATCCCGGCAAAGTTGAAATATATTCATCTGTTGTATACGATATTAAATCTAAAGACATATCTTTGCTTTCACCTTTTATTATAATTGCACTAAATAAATCAGGTGTATTAGCAGTACCGTAACGATATTTTTGCCAAGTGTCTAAACTCATAAATATTACTGGTGCCGTCTGATAGGTAGTTTTTGAAGAAAATCCAATAATTTCGTATTGATCTTTACTTCCTGTAATTCCAAATATATCTCCAATTTTATATCCTTCTTTTTTTAATTCTTCATCAACAATAACTTGATTCCCTTGTAATTTTAAATCCCTTAATTCTGAAGGTTTTATAAAACTATCATCTTCAATTCCTAAAAAATATACATCTACTCTAGAATCTAAAACATTATCTGAGGATGGATTATTTATAACTGCTGGAAATAACGCTAATTTTGCCTTTATTCCATTTGTTTCAACGGAATCAAAATGCTCTTGATTCATGTATGACATCATCATGCTATCGTTTGAATCAACTGTTAAAATAACTTGATCTGATTCCCATTTCTTTATTGCGTTGGTATAAGATGATGCAAGACCATTTGCAAGTGATGTTAAAAAAAATACTAAATAACTAATAAGTATTACAACCGCAATAATTAGAGCAAATTTTGCTTTAGAATATTTCAATTCTTTAAATGCTAAAAACATAAATTCCCCCCTTATTCATTTCTTTCTTTTAACAATTTTTCAATATCCTCAGATATTTTCATAGGTTTAACACGAGGTGAATATCTTTTTATTACTTTTCCATTTTTATCTACTAAAAATTTAGTAAAATTCCACTTAATTTTTTTATTTAAAAATCCCTTTTGATGCCTTTTTAAATATGTATATAATATAGATTCATCATCACCGTTAACATTTACTTTCTCAAACCTTGGAAATTTTGTATCATATTTTTCCAAACAAAAATCATTGATATCTTCAATTGAACCTGGAGCATCTTTTCCAAATTGATTACAAGGAAAATCTAATATTTCAAACCCTTTTTTATTAAATTTTTCATATAGTTTTTGTAGCTCTTCATATTGGGGTGTAAAAAAACATTCGGTAGCAGTATTAACAATTAAAAGAACTTTTCCTTTATAACGAGATAATAAAACCACATTGTTATTAATATCTTCAACTCTAATTTGATACAAACTCATATTTACCTCCTTTATAAGTTATTTTTTTACTTTGAGTAATTTATTAAATAATTTGGCAGTTGCTTCAGAATCTCCAAGAGCACTATGTCTCTTTCCTTCTTCAAAATCAATACCAAAATACTCGAAAGCTTTATCCGAACTTGAAATGTCTTCTTTAAAAGCACCTTTATAATATAGATATTTTAATATTGATGATGTATCAACACTTCTGTGTCCAAATCTTTCGTCATAATTTACATTATTTCTTCTAAAAAGCTCCCTTAAAAAGGCAATATCAAAGCTTACATTGTGACCCGCTAATATTACTTTTTCAACTCCAAAATGTTCTTTACAATATTCATTTACTTTATTTATAGCTTCTACTTCACTACAACCATTTTCTCTTAATAAGTTTAGATCAATTTTATTAATATCCATTGCTCTTTTACATACTTTGTAATCTGGTAAGCTTATTAGTATTTCTGTTCCGTTTACTATTTCTCCATTCTCCCAATATACCAACCCAATAGTTAATAGACTATCATTCATTTCGTCAAGTCCACCAGTTTCAACATCTAAAAACATTAATTTTTTTTCCATTTTTCCCCCAATATATATTTTATATATAATTTATTTATTTTTATTTAATATAATTAAAACATGATTTTTATTTTATTTCCAGTTTTTTTATTTAACTCATTAATATCAATATTAATACTTGTATCCAATATTATGTTGCTTTCTTTAATCGTAGTTCCATATACAATTCTAGAAACATTAGACCACCAAATTGATCCAAAACACATAAAA
>JAAYGD010000025.1 GCA_012727915.1 Mycoplasmatota bacterium
TAAGAACATTAGATCAAAAGGTTTAGTATCATCAATATTAGATGAAATACCAGGTATAGGAGAAAAAACAAAAAAAGAAATATTAACAAAATATAAAGATATAGGTATTTTAAAAGAACTTACTCTAGAAGAATTAAATAAAAACTTTAATAAAAATATTGCAATTAATATTTATGAATATTTTAAAAATAACAATTAAAAGTTATTTTTTTTTAATTGACTAAAATCAATTGTTGTGTATAATAATGTCTAGTTATTAATTGGGGGCTATAAATGGTTATTACTAGTATGTCTGAAGAAGAACTAAGAATATCTAAAATAGAAAATATTGATATTGATAAATATGTAAAAACAAAAAAATTATAAAAATACTAATGATTTAGTGTTTTTTTTATGGTACAATTAATTTATTAATGGAGTGATTATAATGAATAATAAAGATTTAGCTAATTTAATTTTTCCGAATATTAATAAGACAATTATGGATTATGAAAATATTTATCCAAAAAGAAATTTACCTGAAGGTTCTATTGTAACAAGATATGCTCCTAGTCCAACTGGTTTTATACATATTGGAGCACTACTTGCAAGTTTTATTGCTAGTTCTTTTTCAAAACAAACTAATGGGGTAGTAATATTAAGAATAGAAGATACTGATACAAAAAGAACTATGGATAATGGTATAGAGATTATCATTAATGGTTTGAGAGAATATGGTGTAATATTTGATGAAGGACCAATATCAGAAAATGAAGAAATAGGAAGTTATGGTCCATATATTCAAAGTAATAGAAAAGAAATATATCATGCTTTTGTTAAATATTTACTAGAAGAAGGTAAAGCATATCCTTGTTTTTGTTCTGAGGAAGAATTGGAAACTACTAGAAATATGCAAACTCAAGCTAGAGAAAGAATTGGATATTATGGAAAATGGGCAAAATGTAGAAATAATAGTATTGAGGAATCATATAATAGAATAAAAAATAATGAACCTTTTGTTATTAGATTTAAATCACCTGGTGATTTTAATAAGATAATTACATATACTGATGTAATTAAAGGTAATATTGAAATGCCTGAAAATGATTTAGATATTGTAATTATGAAATCTGATGGTTTACCAACATATCATTTTGCACATCTAGTTGATGATCATTTAATGAGAACTACACATGTTATTAGAGCGGATGAATGGGTACCATCAGTACCAATTCATATTCAATTATTTGAAGCATTTAATTTTGAAAAGCCATATTTTTGTCATATATCTCCTTTATTAAAAAATGATGAAGGTAGTATTAGAAAATTAAGTAAAAGAAAAGATCCTGAATGTGCGATGAGTTTTTATCATGAATTAGGAGTTCCTAATGAATCGGTATTATTATATTTAGCAACTATAGCTAATAGTGATTTTGAAGAATGGTACTTAAAGAATAAAGATAAAAATATTTCTGATTTTACATTTACTTTTGATAAGATAGGAAAAAGTGGAGCTTTATTTGATATAGAAAAGTTAAAAAATATTTCTAAAGAATTTATTTCTACTTTAAAAGCTAATGATTTATATGATAGAGTATCAGATTATCTATTAAAATATGACAATGAATTTTATCAGATATTTACTAAAGATAAAGACTATTCAATAAAAATTTTAAATATTCAAAGAGAGGTTGAAAAACCAAGAAAAGATTTAACTCACTATGGTGGAGTTAAAAATGAATATATATATATGTATGATGAATTGTATGATAAATTAGAAAAGCATTATATATATCCATATATTACAGATAAAGAAGAAGTTAAATGTATATTAAAGGTATATATAGATAAGTATTATGATCAAAATGATAATCAAGAAGATTGGTTTAATAAAATAAAAGATTTAAGTCAAGAATTTGGATATGCAAGAGAAGTTAAAGATTTTAAAAATAATCAATCTATGTATAAGGGTCATGTTGGAGATGTTTCTACAATACTTAGAATTGCGCTTACTTCTAGAGATAAAACAATTGATTTATATAGTATAATGCAATTATTAGGTAAAAACAGAATAGAAGATAGATATAATAAAATAATAGATGAATAATATCTATTATTTGGTCCGTTGGTGAAGAGGTTAACACGTCACCCTCTCAAGGTGATATACATGGGTTCGAGCCCCATACGGATCACCATTTTTATTTGGGAGGTTTTATGGTTAGAGCTTATTTGGCAGGTCCAGATATTGTAAGAAAAAACGCATTGGAATATTTTAATATGCAAAAAGAAATATGTTTGAAATATGGAATAACACCTTTACATCCGATAGATAATCCTCAAGCTTCAAATGCTAATACAATATATGAATCGGATATTAAGATGTTAGAAAGTGCAGATATAGTTATTGCAAATTTTAATCCTTATGCTGGAATGTTAGTAGATGATGGAACTGCATTTGAATGTGGTTATGCCAAAGCTTTAAATAAAAGAATATATGGTTATTTAAGTGATGATAGATATTATGAATTAAAGGTGTTAAATAGCCCCAATTTCGATGAATTTCAAGTTAAAGGTATTAAGCAGTATGTTAATTTAATGTTAGAACAAAGTGCTTATAAAGTGGTTATAGGAACATTTGAAGATTGTGTTAAAGAAGTATCAAAAGATTATAATTTGAATTTCAATATATTAACTAAGACTTAATAAAGTCTTTTTTTATGATATAATTTTTTTATTGAAGGAAGAAATTAATATGATAAAAATCAATAAGAATTTATTAAATGTACAACAAGTTGATAATTTTGAAGAAGTATCAAAAAGAGTAAATGAATATAAGATAAATAATCCAAATAATAAATTATTAAATTTAGGTGTAGGAGATGTTTCTAAACCAATTATAAAAGAAGTAATTGATGAAATGAATAAAGCCATAAATGAATTAGGAAATATAGATACTTTTAAAGGTTATGGTTATTTTTATGGACATAGTTTTTTAAAGAAAAAAATAATTGATGAATATAAATGTTTTACTGAAGAAGAAATATATATATCAGATGGTGCTAAGACTGATACTACTAATATCTTAGAATTATTTGATAAAGATTCTTTAGCGTGTTTATTTAATCCATCTTATCCTGTATATAGAGATGCATTAGATATTATGGGTATTAAATATGAATATATAGATGCTAATGAATTTAATGATTTTAGACCATTACCAAATAAAAAATATGATATTGTTTATATATGTTCACCAAGCAATCCCTTGGGGATAGCATATGATAAAGATTATCTAACTAAATGGGTTAAATATGCTTTAAAAAACAATTGCATTATCTTATATGATAATGTATATGATTCATTTATTAGATCATCCAATGTACCAAAAACCATTTATGAAATTGAAGGATCAAAAAAAATAGCAATTGAATTTAGATCCTATTCGAAAAAAGCATCATTTACTGGAGTAAGATGTTCTTATTATATTATTCCTAATGAATTAATAATAAAAGATGTTAACAAATATTGGAAAAAAAGAGTAATGACTAAGTTTAATGGTTCTGATTATATTGCGCAAAGAGGAGCTTTAGCAACTTACTCTGATAAATCTATTATAAAAATAAATAAAAATATTGATGATTATTTAACAAATGCTAGATATATAAAAGAAGAGTTAGAAAAATTAAATTATAAAGTTTATGGTGGATTTGATTCTCCTTATTTATGGATAAAAAACAAAAATAATATGTCTTCTTGGAATTTTTTTGATTTATTCTTAAACGAATTGAATATAATTGTAATTCCTGGTATTGTATTTGGTACAAATGGAGATAATTATTTTAGAGTATCAGCATTAGCAAATAAATCAGTTATATATGAAGCTATAGAAAGGATTAAATCTTATGAAAAAGAAAATTAATTTAATAATATTTATATCTTTTATTTTAGGAATATTATTTGGATTATTATTACCTTCATTTATGGATAATATTTCATTTATAGGCTCTTTATATATAAATATATTAAAGTTTTTAATTGTGCCCATATTATTTTTATCTATTTCTTTATCAATATATAAAAACTCAAAAAATAAAAATAAAAATTTAATAAAAATAATATTACTATTTATATTAATGTTTATTTCAACTTTTCTTATAGTATCTTTATTATTATTAATTATTAATCCAAATTTAAATATTAGCTTTGATAATATTAATTATGAAGGGGAACTAGCTAAAGTAACATTTATTAGTTTTATTGAAAATATTTTCCCATCAAATCCTTTAGATATAATTTCAAAAATTAATGTATTTGCAATTATAATAATATCTGCAATATTTGGTTTTTCAGCTTCAAAAGTAAAAAATGGTAATAAGGTTATGGATATAATAGATTCATTAAATAATATATTAAATAAGATTATCGAGTATGTAATGTATTTAACTCCATTAGGTGTCTTTTCATTGATTGGTTCATCAATTTCTAATTATGGATTTGATATAATAAAAAGTACACTTATTTATATATTCTTAGCATATATATTTTCAATATTGATAGTAATATTAATGATTATTATATTATCAAAAAAAATTAAACCTATTGAATATATAAAAAAAATAATAAAAGTATGGTTAGTATCTTTATCAACTTGTTCTTCAGTTGCAACATTACCTTATACTTTAAAATTGTGTAAAGAAGATTTAAACTTAAATAAAGAAACAACTGATATTGTAGTACCTCTTGGAACTACTTTAAATAAAGTAGGGGGAGCAATTTCTTTTGCTATTCTTTCTATTTTTACTATTCAACTATATGGAATAGAATTAAATATATCTTTATATTTATCTATGATATTGGTATCTTTAATATTAAATATGGCTGCTGTTGGTATTCCAAGTGGGGGAATAGTACTTGGGGCAACTTATTTATCAATGTTGGGAATACCATTAAATTTTATTGGTATTTATAGTGGTATTTATAGAATATTAGATATGGCTTATACAACATTAAATGTTACTGGCAATATTAATGCTACAATTTTTTTAAATAAAAAATAATTATTTAGTTGCTTTTATTAATATTATGTGTATAATTAATTTTATGCAGTTAAATATTACCTAAGATTTAATAGGAGGACTATGCTAGTCTTAGATGAAAAAGAACTTAATCTAGAAAGAAAAAAATTAGAGAATGTCTCAAAAGAAGTTAAAAAGACTATATCAACTATGAGTGATAGAGTTCTTAAACAAAAAGAAAAAATAAAAGATTTTCAAGATTATAAATGGGACAATTCAAAAGGAATGGATGTTCAAGAACTCGCTGTTATTAGAACATCAAGTGATATGGAAGCAAATATCTTGCTCAGAGAGCAAAGATATTTTTTAAGTCTATTTAAATATCAAAATAATCCATATTTTGGTTCAATAATATTTAATGAAAAAAATGGAACTAAACATGATGTATATATAGGAATGGCTCATTTAGTAAATGAAAAAACATTAGATAACATTATATATGATTGGAGAAGCCCTATATGTAGTCTATTTTATGATTATGAAGTTGGAGAAGCTTCATATGAAGCACCCATTGGAAAAATAGAAGGTAATTTAAAAAGAAAAAGACAATACACAATTAAAGATTTAAAATTAATTAGAATGTTTGATAATTCTATAAATATTAGTGATGATATTTTACAAGATGTATTAGAAAAAGAATCATCTGAAAAGATGGAGAATATTGTAAATACTATACAAAAAGAACAAAACTTTATTATTAGAGGAAATGAAAAAAGAAATTTAATAATTCAAGGGGTAGCGGGTTCCGGAAAAACTTCGGTGGCACTTCATAGAATAGCGTTTCTTTTATATAAAATAGAAAACTTGAATTCAAAAAATATAATTATTTTTTCACCTAATAATGTTTTTTCAGAATATATTTCAAATGTATTACCAGAATTAGGAGAAGAAAATACATTGCAAACTACATTTAATGATTACTTATATACTGTAATTACTGAATATAAAAAAATAGAGTCATTTGTAGATTTTATTGATAGATATTATACATATAAAGAATCTAACCTAGAATTAGTAAGATATAAACAAAGCGATAGAATAATAAATGATATTACTGATTATATTAAAAATTATACTAAGAATGCTTCATTTAATAATTCAATTATTGAAAACGATGAGTATTATTATTCAAAGGAAGATTTAGATGATATATTACATAATAAATATGGAACTTTACCACTTTTTAATAGAATAAAAGAAATGGCTACAAAGTTTGCAGAACAAAATTATAAAGGTAAAAAGCATAGAATGAACGTATATATTAGACTTTTAAATGAATCATCTAATTTTAAAAAACCTTATAAGGAAATATATTATAATTTTTATAAGAGTAAATACTGTAATATTTCTTTAAATGAAAAAGAAATTTCTAACTTTGTTAATAGAAGTAAAATTAATTACGAAGATGCATTATTATTTTCATATATGAAAGGTTTATTGAATGGATTTCATTATGAACCAAACATATTGCAAGTAGTAATTGATGAAGCTCAAGATTATAATAAATTACAATATATAATAATTTCAAAAATATTTAAAAAAGCTAATTTTACAATATTAGGAGATATAAATCAAACAATTAATCCATATTATAAATACTCTAATTTAAATGTATTAGAAGATATATTTAAAGGAAATTATATAGAATTAAATAAATCTTATAGATCTAGTACTGAAATAATTGAATACACTAATAATTTATTAAACTTACAAAATATTAGCGCTATAAGAAAAAAAGATAATAATCCAATACTTATAAAAAATAAATATAGTTTAAATGATGATATAAAAATATTACTTAATAAATACAAATCTATTGCAGTAATTACTAAAGATGAATTTGATTCTGAATATGTTTATGATTTATTAAAAAAAGAATTTGAAATTACATTAATTAATAATAAGTCTGAAACTTTTTCAAAGAAATTAGTAGTTATTCCATCATATATGGCAAAAGGACTTGAATTTGATTCAGTAATTATATTTGGAAAAAATAAATATAAAGAGGATGAGAAAAATCTTCTTTATGTAGCGTGTACTAGAGCCCAACATGAATTAATTGTATATGAGTAGTAAAAACTTGACAAATTACTAAAAATATGTAAAATAGATGACAACATATTTAAAAAGGGGGAAAAAATATGAAAGATAAACATTCTATTTCTAAAGATTTATATTTAATTGGAACAATTAGTTCTATTTTAGGGTACGCAACTACTGTTGAAGAAAAGAAAGAAAACTTCTTAAGATGTAAACATTATTTGGGTAATGATATGATTTTAAGTACAAGTGTTAATATTTATACAAATGAATATATTAATTCAACAGGAACTAACAATAATGAATCATATGATCCCGAATTAGAAACTGGAAAATCTGAAAAGCCATTTGATAAAAATGTATATTCAATTAACTTGAATTTAAATACTAAAGGGAAAAATACAAGAATATATATTGAGAATCATTCTAAAGAAGATACATTTAATAAAGTATTGAGTGATAATTCTACTTTTGAAGAAAAATTTAATTTTATAAACAATCTATTAGATAATAAATCAAAAGTAAGAATATTTCCATCTAACAAAGAATATAATTTATCTGAGTTAGAAAAAGATAATATTCATGAAAAATCAAATGATATGTTAGAATGGTTAAAATTTAGAGCTAAATTAGAAAAAGATAATAAGAGTAGATAAAAAATTCTATTCTTTTTATTTATGATATAATTTAATTGGTGATATTATGAATAGTTTTATTTATTTGCAACAAGAAAAGATAAAAGAAATAATTATTAATTTAGGCTACGAAGTTAATAATGTTTTACTATATAAATCTTCAAAACCAGAACTTGGTCAATTTCAATATAATGGTGTTATGGAGATTGCAAAAAAATATAAACTTAATCCAATAGAAATTGCAAATAAAATAATATTGGAATTAAATAAATCAAATGATTACCATAATGTTAATATAGCGGGTCCAGGTTTTATTAATATAACTTTTAATGATAGTATTTTAATAGATTATATGAATATAATTAATAAAGATATCAATATTAATAAAAGCAAATTATTAAATAAAAAGTTATTAATTGATTATGGTGGTGCTAATGTAGCAAAAGCTTTACATGTAGGGCATTTAAGAAGTGCTATTATAGGTGAAGCACTTAAAAGATTAAGCATAGAATTGGGCTGTAAATCATATAGTGATGTTCATCTTGGAGACTGGGGAAGACCTATGGGATTAGTTCTTCTTGAGATAAAAAAAAGATATACAAATTTAAATTATTTTGATGAAAATTATAATGGGAAATATGAAGATTGTCCTATTTCTAATGATGATTTGGAAGAAATTTATCCTCTAGCTTCTATTAAATCTAAAGAAGATCCATCTTATATGGAAGAAGCAAGAATTATTACTTCTTATATTCAAGAAAAAAGAAAAGGATACTATGATTTATGGAAAAAAGTTGTAGAAATATCAAGTAATGATATAAAAAAAATATATGAAAGATTAAATGTATATTTTGATTTTTGGAATGGTGAAAGTAATTCAGATAAATATGTTAATGATTTAATTGATTATTTAAATATAAATAATTATTCTAAAGAAAGTGATGGAGCAATAATAATAGATGTATCTAAGGAAGATGATAATGCTCCTATGCCTCCTCTTTTATTAGTTAAATCAAATAATGCTGTATCTTATGAAACAACTGATTTAGCAATGATATATGGATATATGAAAGAACTAAAACCTGATGAAATGTGGTATATTACTGATCAAAGACAATCTTTACATTTTGAACAAGTATTTAGAGCTGCTTATAAATCAAAAATAGTTTCTGAAGATAAAGTATTAGAATTTATTGGTTTTGGTACTATGAATGGAAAAGATGGAAAACCATTTAAAACTAGAGATGGTGGAACTATGAAACTACTTGACTTAATAGATATGGTAAAAGAAGAAACATATAAAAATATAGGTTCTAATATACCTGAAGAAGAAAAAAATTATGTTGCAGAAAAAGTTGCAATAGCATCTTTAAAATATGCTGATTTTTTATCTAATAGGTCATCTGATTACATTTTTGACCCAGTTAAATTTACTGATTTAAATGGAAAGACTGGAGCTTATATTTTGTATTCTACTATTAGAATGAAATCATTATTAAATAAAGCTAAAGAATCAAATATTGATTTTAATAATATTAGTGTACTTTCTGAAATAGATAGAAATATTGTATTAAAATTATTAGAAGTACCAAAAGTATTAGAAGTAGCGTATAATTCAAAATCATTAAATTCTATTGCGGATTTCTTATATGAAATATCTAATCTATATAATAATTTATATTCTAATAATAGAATATTAACTGAAGAAAATGACGTTATTAAAGAATCTAGATTAGTATTAACAGAAATAGTATATAAAACATCTAAAAAATTAATAGATATATTAGGAATAGAAATTCCTAATAAAATATAAGGATTATATAATGTATGAAAAATATTTTAAAAGATTATTTGATATAGTAATATCTATTATATTAATAATTGTTTTATTACCAATAATGTTTTTAACCGCTATAGTTTTACTTATAAATCTTGGATTACCCATAAGTTATGAAATTAAATCTAGAGAAGGAAAAAACAAAAAAATATTTATAATGTATAAGTTAAGAACTAGAAAAGAATATAAACATAAGTCTTCTAATGAGGCAACGTATACAAAGATATCTTATATGGTTGATAAATTAAGATTAAATGAATTGCCTCAATTATTTAATGTATTAAAAGGAGATATGTCATTAGTGGGACCTAGACCTTTTATACCTGGAGATACTTTACCAATAGGAGAAATTAGTTATAAAAGATATTTAGTAAGACCAGGTTTAACTGGGTTAGCGCAAATTAATTCGCCTAGAACTATATCTCATAAAAAGAAATTAGAATATGATATTATTTATTATGATAATTTATCTTTTAAAAATGATTTAAAAATAATATTAAAAACATTTAAAGTAATATTAAAATAGAACTATTTAGTTCTATTTTTTATATCTTTAACAATATTTATATTAAAATTATTATAACATTTTACTATTTGTAAATAAATATAATAGAATTTTTATGTTATAATTTATAAAGGTGATGTTATGAGTGTTATAAAGATAATGGATGAAATATTATCTAATAAGATAGCAGCAGGAGAAGTTGTAGAAAGATGTGTTTCTGTTGTAAAAGAGTTAGTTGAAAATTCTATAGATGCTAGTAGTAAAAAGATTAAAATTGAATTAAAAGAATCGGGAATTAAAGAAATTAAAGTAACTGATGATGGAACTGGAATGGATAGGGAAGACGCTATTAATGCGTTTGGAAGACATGCTACTAGTAAATTATTAAATGAAGATGATTTATTTAGAATAGATACTTTAGGTTTTAGAGGTGAAGCATTACCATCAATAGCTTCAGTTTCTGAAGTAATATTAAAAACTAGTACTGGAGATATAGGTACTGAAGTTACTATTAAAGGTGGTAAACTTATTAATGAGTCAAAAACTGATTCTAGAAAAGGGACTATAATTACAGTAAAAAATATATTTTATAATACACCAGCTAGATTGAAACACTTAAAGAGTATATATGCTGAATTAGCGGTTATTACTGATTATGTAGATAAAATGGCTTTGGCTAATCCTTCAATATCTTTTTCTTTATATAATGATTCTAAGTTATTATTTAATACTGATGGATCTAATGATTTGTTAAAAGTAATAAATGAAGTATATGGATTAAATGTATCTAAAAAAATGATTAAAATTGAAGCATCAGATGATGAATATGATATAGAAGGATATATTTCATATCCTGAAGTAACCAAATCAAATAGAAATCATATTACTACTTTTGTAAATGGTAGATTAGTAAAAAATTATGAATTAATTAAAGCTATTAATGATAGTTATCATACTTATAAACCTGAAGATAAATATCCTATAGTTGTATTAAATATAAAAGTTGATTTTAGTTTGGTAGATGTTAATATTCATCCAACAAAACAAGACATTAAATTTGGTAAGATAGAAGAGTTAAAATCTCTATTATCTATTTCAATAAAAAAAGCCTTAAATAAGACTCTTTTAATACCAGAGGTAAATACTAAGGTTGAAGATAAAACTATTGAATATGAGGATATAAAGCTGTCTTTAGAGGATATTTCAGTTAATGAAACTCACAATGAAGAATCTAAAGAAGTATTAATTACTAACAATAAGATGGATATTCCTATGATATATCCAATAGGACTAGCAAAAGGTACATATATTATTGCGCAAAACGAATTAGGAATTTACTTAATTGATCAACATGCTGCGAATGAAAGAATAAATTATGAGTATTATTTGAAAAAAGTACCATCAAATAAAGATGTACAAAATATGATAATACCTATAACTATAGAACTAACAAAAAAAGAATATATAATTGTAAAAGAAAATATTAATATATTAGAAGATTTAGGTTTTGAAGTAGAAGAATTTGGAGAAAATTCATTAATATTTAGAAGTCATCCAGTTTGGTTAAAACAAGATTATGAAGAAGAATCAATTAAAAGATTATTAGATCTAATTGTATTAATAGAAAAAGATTTTAACAAAGAAAAATTTATGGAAAATATTGCGATAACTATGAGTTGTAAACTAAGTATAAAAGCTAATGAAAATATAAGTTTAGATGAAATGGAATTATTAATAAAAAAATTAAGAGCATGTGATAATCCATATACTTGTCCTCATGGAAGACCAACTATTATATCTTTTACTAACTATGAATTAGAAAAGTTGTTTAAGAGGGTAATGTAATGATTTTAGTAATTACTGGACCTACTGGAGTAGGTAAGACTAAATTGAGTTTGGAATTAGCAAGAAAATACAATGCAGAAATTATAAATGCTGATAGTATGCAAATATATAAAGGATTAAATATAGGAACTGCAAAAGTAGAAGATAATCCA
>JAAYGD010000026.1 GCA_012727915.1 Mycoplasmatota bacterium
ACTGGTAAAACAGCTGCTTTTGGTTTACCAATTATTGATATGTTAATTAGAGAAAAAAAACTAGATAAAAAAACTAGAGTTTTAATCGTATCTCCAACTAGAGAACTTGCTATTCAAATAAGAGATAATATTTTAGATTATTCTCAAGGTACTGATCTTCGTTGTGGAGTTGTCTTAGGTGGAGTAAATCAAAGTTCTCAAAAAACAGTATTACAAAGAGGTGTTGATATATTAGTTGCTACTCCTGGAAGATTAGTAGATTTAATTAATCAAAGAATAGCAAATATAAGTAATGTTGAAATACTAGTATTAGATGAAGCTGATACAATGTTGGATATGGGTTTTATTAGAGATATAAAATTTATTATTGGAAAAACATTAAAAGAAAGACAAACACTATTATTTTCCGCAACCATTAATAATGAAGTTAAAGAATTAAGTAAGCAATTTATGAAAGATCCAATTATTATTAAAACAAAAACAGATGAAGTAACCGCTAATAACATAGAACAAGAATTATATTATGTTGATAGTACTAATAAAGTTAATTTATTATTAGAATTACTATCTACTAAAGAAGAAAAAACTACTTTAATATTTACTAGAACTAAACATGGCGCAAATAAATTAGCTGAGAGGTTATCAGAATTTAATCTTAAAACAAGTGTTATTCATGGTAATAAAACACAATCTAATAGAGTTAAAGCTTTAAATGATTTTAAAACAGGAAAAACTAAAATAATGATAGCAACAGATATAGCAGCTAGAGGAATAGATATAGTAGATTTAGGATTAGTTATAAATTATGACATACCTGAAAAAAATGAAATATATATTCATAGAATTGGTAGAACTGCTCGTGCTGGTAAAGAAGGAAAAGCAATTACTCTTTGTACAAGTGCAGATTTAAATAATATAAAAGATATAGAAAAATTAATTAATCATAAAATTAAAGTAATGAATCATAAATATACAATGGTTTTAAAAGAAGTTAAACCTCAACAAAAACATCATAATGATACTAAAAAGAAATATCCTAACAATAAACCAAATAACAGTAGCAATTTAAATAAAAAACCTAATAATAAAAAATATTATAAAGGAAGTAAATGATTACTTCCTTTTTATTTATTGTTATACCAAGGTTTTATTATATGCTCATGAATATTCATATTACCAGAACCAATACCCATATTATGATTAATTTTATTGTTTCCATGAAAATCGGATCCCCCACTCATAAATAGATTATGTTTACTACAATAATCTAATAAGAACTTAGTTTGTTCTTCTGTAAAAGTTGTATAATAACACTCTATTCCATCAAACTCATAATTATTTATAATGTTATCTAATTCATTTACTATTGTTGGAGAATACGCAAATGTATGCGCTAAAAAACATAATCCTCCTGATTTATGAACAATATCTATAGCTTTATCTAAACTGGGAAATAAAGAAGATTCATCTACATATAAAGGACTCTTTGGATTAAATGCTTCATTTCTAGTAAAACCACTTTTACTATCAATAGAACTTTTTTCTAAAAAGAATTTATAATTTTCTGGATATCTTTTTATTTCTTTTACTAAATAAGATCTACATGATTCTTTTTTAGGATTAAATACTATATTTTCTTCATTAAATATAACACCTATTTCTTTATATCTTTTTTTTATAAGTTCAAATTCTTTTAATTGTTTTTGTTCTGAAATCAATACATTTTGTTTCAATAATTCTTTCATAGTAGGGATATCAAAATCATATCCTAATACTTCAATTACTTCTCCATTATATGTAGTAGTAATCTCACAACCATTTATTATTTCTCCTTTAAATAAATTACTAACATTAATTTCTTTTAATTCATCATAAGTATCAACTACATCATGATCAGTAATAGATATATATTTTAAAGAAAGTTTATTAGCTTCTTCTAATACTTCTTTAACAGTAAAACTGCCATCAGAATAATTTGTATGAATATGTAAGTCTATCATTTATATCACCATATAAATTATATCACACATAAAAACAATAATTTTTTAAAAAGTATTGACATAAAAAATATGTTGTGTATAATTAATTCTTAGGATATCCGAACATGTTTAGTTCAAACTCAGTCAGATTGTATTATTTTTTATTACTGA
>JAAYGD010000027.1 GCA_012727915.1 Mycoplasmatota bacterium
AAAGTAATAAATAGAGAACTTAAAAATGTAGTTGGGGAATTATACTTTGATAATAATGAATATAAAATTAAAATTGATACTGACAAAATAAGATTAAATATTATTGTTGATAAAGAAAATAGAAATAATGCTATGCCAGGACATATAGTGTTAGTTGAGCCCTTTAAACAAATAGAAGGTAATAGATATGAAGGTAAAATAATTAAGATATTAGGGCATAAAAACGATCCTGGAATGGATATATTACAAATAGTATATGAACATAATATAAATGAAATATTTCCTAAAGAGGTAATAGAAGAAGTAAATAATATTAAGGATGAAGTATTAGAAAAAGATTATAAGAATAGAAAAGATTTAAGAAATGATGAAATATTTACTATTGATGGAGATGACGCCAAAGATTTTGATGATGCTGTATCAATAAAAATTCTTGATAATGGTAATTATAAATTGGGAGTTCATATCGCGGATGTAAGTAATTATGTTAAACCAGATTCAAAATTAAATGAAGAAGCATTTAATAGAGGTAATAGTGTTTATTTAATAGATAGAGTAATTCCTATGTTGCCGCATAAATTATCTAATGGTATTTGTTCATTAAATGAGGGCGTAGATAGATTAACTATTACATGTGATATGGAAATTGATACTAAAGGAAAAATAATTAATTATGATATATATGAAAGTGTAATTAATTCTAAAAAAAGAATGACTTATAAAGAAGTAAATAGAATATTGGAAAATAATGAATTCATAAGTGGATATGAGAGTTTTATTGATTCTCTTAATAAGATGTTTGAATTATCAAAAATTATTAGAAAATCAAAAATTCAAAAAGGTTATATTGATTTTGATATAGATGAGCCATATATTGAAGTTGATGAAGCTGGAAAACCAATAGAAATAAAAGTTAGAGATAGAGGTGTTGGAGAAAAGTTAATAGAAGATTTTATGATTATAACTAACGAAACGATTGCGAGTTATGTATTTTGGTTAAAATATCCATTTATTTATAGAGTACATGGTATTCCAAAAGAAGAAAAGATAGAAAACTTCCTTTCATTAATTAGAAGTTTAGGACACACCATAAAAGGTAGTACTAAAAACATTACTCCTAAATTTATTCAACAAGTATTAGATTCATTAAAAGAGAGTGATGATTTTGAAATAATATCTTCTCTAGGGTTAAGATCTATGCAAAAAGCAGTATATAGTCCAGAAAACATTGGACATTTTGGATTAGCTAGTGAAATATATACTCATTTTACCAGCCCAATTAGAAGATATTCTGATTTGGATATTCATTCTTTATTAAAAGGATATTTAAAAAATAATTTTGAAAATAAAATGGGTAATTTAAGTATTATTTGTGAACATATATCTACAAAAGAAAGAGATGCTATTGAATGCGAAAGAGATGTAAATGATATGAAGATGGCAGAATATATGATGAATCATATTGGAGAAGAATATGAAGGAATGATTTCTGGATTAATTCCATCAGGGATTTTTGTTAGGCTTCCTAATTTAATAGAAGGTTTTGTTCATGTTAGTGAATTAGGAGAAGATTATTTTGTACTTAATGAAGCTACTCAAATGTTTATTGGTAAAGATAAAGGAAAAAAATATAAATTGGGAGACAAGTTAAAAGTTAAGGTAGCAAATGCTTCAAAAGAAGAAAGAACCATTGATTTTGATTTAATATAGAAGCAATAAAGAGTATAATAAATATATGTTTTAAATAAAGTTGGTGATTAAAATGGAAATTGAAAATAGAAAAGCAAGATTTGATTATTTTATTAGTGATACTTATGAATCAGGTATTGTATTAAAAGGAACTGAAATTAAATCTATAAGAGAAGGAAAATGTAATTTGAAAGATAGCTACGTAGTAATAAGAAATAATGAAGCTTATCTTTTAAATGCACATATTTCTGCTTATGAAAAAGGTAACATATTTAATCACGAAGAAACAAGAACAAGAAAATTATTGTTAAATAAAATGGAAATTTTAAAATTAAGTTCAAAAATTAATGTTGAAGGATATACTCTTATTCCTTTAAAATTATATTTTAAAAATGGAAGAGCTAAACTATTGATTGGGGTAGCTAAAGGAAAAAAAGAATTTGACAAGAGAGAAACAATAAAGGAAAGAGATGTTGAAAGAGAAATGAGAAAAAACAATTAAATATTGTTTTTTTATTATTTATGATATAATGTCTTACACGGGGCCGTCTTGGTTTCGACGGGATTGCTGATAATAAAATTGCAAGTCGTAAGGTATGCGTCAAATCCAAAACATTAAATAACTGGAAACAGAAATACAAATCTAGCATTCGCTTAATAAGCAGCTAGGCCTTTATCTTCTATTTTCTTATGATGGATTATAAGGGTTCAATAAAATAAGATATATTAATCTATCTTCTAAGTAGGTTAAAGAATTAATATTAGAATCGTTACTATCATTTTGTTGAATTATAGTAGTAATTAAATAAAAATTCAAATAAGCTTGTAGTAATTTTATTAAAATCATTTTCGGACATGGGTTCAATTCCCATCGGCTCCACCATTTATAATAAAAAGAGGAATTTATGAAACAGTTTCAAAAACTATATGAAGAAAATATAATATTAGATAATATATTTGATTTACTTTATAATAATAAAGATAAAGAAATTATTGAAAAAAACATTTTAGAGTTATTAGTGGAATTAGGAGAATTAGCTAATGAAACTAGATGTTTTAAATATTGGTCAGATAAAGAACCTAGTAAAAAAGAAGTGATAATGGATGAATATGCAGACTGTTTAATAATGGTTTTGCATTTTTGTAATATGGCTAACATTAAATTAGATGATAAATTTGAAATTGTATATGAAAAAAATATCGTAAAACAATTTAAAGATTTATATAAATTAGTATCTAAATTAAATAGTGAATTTGATGTTAATGTTATCAAATTAATATTGTCTAATCTAATTAATTTGGGAAAACTATTAGGATTTACTGATGAAGATATAATTGAAGGTTCTATTAAAAAAATTAATAGAAATAAAGAAAGATTTAATACAGGATTTTAAAAACTCATATAGAGTTTTTTTATTAGAGGGAAATAATTAATAATGATTAATATAATAACAGAGGAGATTATATGGAAACATTACTAATTAATTCAATATTTAAATCATATGATAGAGAAGTATTAAATAATATTAATTGTAAGTTTTTTAAAGGAGAAATCGTATCTATTCTTGGAGAAAGTGGGTGTGGAAAAAGTACATTATTAAATATTATTGGAGGATTAGATAAAGATTATAAGGGGGAAGTATTATTTGAAGGTAATAATATAAAAGATAATACTGATCTTTTTAGAAGAAAAAATGTTGGATTTGTTTTTCAAAATTGTAATTTAATTCCTTACTTAAATATAATGGACAATGTCGCACTACCTTTATCATTTTATAATGAAAGTTTTTCTTTAAGAAGAAAAAAAGCATTTAATATTTTAAAGAAGTTAGGATTGGAAAATCATTTATATAAAAAACCAAATGAAATATCTGGAGGTCAAAAACAAAAAGTAGCGATCGCTAGAGCCTTAATAAATAATCCTAAAATATTAATTTGTGATGAACCTACGGGATCATTAGATTCTGAAAGTACTAAGGAAATATTAAACATATTTATAGATATTGCTAAAATGGGTAAAATTATTATTATTGCAACTCATTCTAATGTTGTATCTAGTATTAGTCATAGAATTATTAGGTTAAAAGATGGGAATATAGAAAACGAAGAAATATTAAGTGATTTTATTGAGTATTACGAAGAAAAGCCAGTAATTAGAAAAAGTAAAAAAATATCATTATTATCGAATATATTGTTATCAATAAACAATCTTAAATCAAAAAAGTTAAGAACCATTTTAATATCAATAGGTACTTCTATTGGATTAATAGGTTTAACTGTGATGCTATCTTTAAGTAATAGTGTAAAAAAATATATAAATGATATTATAGGAGAGGTTAATTCAAATAATATAGTAGATATTTATAATGAAAAACAAGATAATGTCAATGTTTCAAAACCTTTTAGTGGTATGCAAATAGATAAAATAAAAGAAAATAAACTAATAAATAATATATCTTTTGGTTATTATAATAAAGATAAGTTTTCATTATTATATAAAGAAAATAATTATAATTTTGATACTTTAAAAACATATTCATCACAAATGAATAAAAATCTTTTAGTTTATGGAAATTTTCCTAAATCTAATCAAGTATTGGTTAATAATAATTTTATAAACAAAATAAAAGATAATATAATAGGTAATAATATAGTTTTTGAAAGCAATACATATACTGTATCTGGTGTATATGAAGATGGAATGGCAGAAGATATTATATACTTTATCTATGAAGATATTGATAATATGTATAATATAAAACCTAACATATTATATTTGGAAACTAGTAATTCTAATAAATTAAAAAAAGAAATTGTAGAAGAAGGATATTATTTATCATATTTGGAAGATTCTTTAATAATTTTTAATGATGCTTTTGATTTGTTTAAATATATATTAACTTTTATATCTGTACTTTCATTAATAATATCTGTTATTATGATTATGGTTACATTATATATAAGCGTTTTAGAGAGAACAAAAGAAATAGGTATTTTAAGAGCAATTGGTTGGAGTATAAAGGAAGTAAAAAAATTATTTATATTTGAAGGAATTACTTATGGGATAATATCATCATTTATATCCATTGTTATTTCGTTTTTTCTTTTGTTAATTGGGGATAAATTACTTTATAATTATTTTGATTTAAGAACAAATAGTATTAATATTAATTATTTTATATATATATTTATAATTAGTATGTTTATGGGTTTAATATCTAGTTATTTACCATCCAAAAAAACATCAAAAATAAATATAATAGATTCTTTGAGATATGAATAAAGTTTGTTATAATTATATAGATTGGAGTACATAATGAATGATATTATTATTGAACAAATGAGAATTGCTTTGGGAATTTCAACAAATCAGATAGAAACTGTTTTGAAATTGTTAGAAGATGGAAACACTATACCTTTTATAGCAAGGTATAGAAAAGAAATGACTAGGAATTTGGATGAAGAGCAAATAAAAAGTATAAATGAGGTTTATGAATACCAAGTTAATTTGATGAATAAAAAAGAAAATATAATTAAGTTAATAGATGAAAAAGGTATGCTTACTGAAGAAATAAAACAAAATATTTTGAATTGTCAAAAATTAGTAGAAGTAGAAGATATATATAGGCCTTATAAAGAGAAGAAAAACACTAAGGCTTCAGAAGCTATTAAAAAGGATTAGAACCTTTAGCAAAATATATAATGACTTTTCCTAAGGAAATAGGTAATTTAAATAATTATTTAAATGAAAACATTAAAAGTGAAATAGACGCTATTCAAGGTGCTAAAGATATTATTGCAGAATGGATTAGTGATAATTCTATATATAGAAAATGGATTAGAAGTTATATTTATTCTAACGGTTTAATTTCTTCAAAAAAGAAAAAAGATTCAAAAGATGAGGAAAGAGTATATGAAATGTATTATGATTATAAGGAATCTTTGAAGACAATAAAACCTCATCGAATATTAGCGGTTAATAGAGGAGAAAAAGAAAAAGTTTTAAATATAAAAATTGATGTTGAAGATGATAAAATATTAGAATATTTATATAAAGAAAATATAAAAATTGAAGGTTTAATTTCTTCAAAATATGTAAAAGAAGCAATTGATGATGGATATAAAAGATTGATATTTCCTAGTATTGAAAGAGAAATAAGAAGTGAATTAACTGATGAAGCAAATGAACAAGCAATAAAAATATTTTCCAATAATTTAGAAAACTTATTGCTTCAACCACCAATGAAAGAAAAAGTTGTATTAGGATTAGATCCTGCTTTTAGAACTGGTTGTAAACTCGCAGTTATAGATAAAACCGGAAAATTTTTAGAAAAAAGTGTCATTTATCCACATGAACCCATTAATGATATTGAAAAATCAACTGAAGAGTTAAATAGATTGGTAGATAAGTATAAAGTTGATATTATTTCTATAGGTAATGGTACTGCTTCTAGAGAATCAGAAAAATTTGTTTCAAATTATATTCAAGATCATAAAAAGGATACAAAATATATAATAGTAAATGAAGCTGGAGCTTCAGTATACTCTGCTAGTAAACTTGCAATAGATGAGTTTCCCAATTTACATGTTGAAGAAAGAAGCGCAATAAGTATAGCGAGAAGATTACAAGATCCTCTCTCTGAACTTGTTAAAGTAGAACCAAAAAGTATTGGTGTTGGTCAATATCAACACGATGTACCACAAAATAGATTAAATGATTCTTTAGATTTTGTTGTAAGTAAAGCTGTAAATTTAGTGGGAGTTAATATTAATACTGCTAGCCAATCTTTGTTAAAATATGTATCAGGATTAAATAAAAAAAATATTGAAAATATTATAGAATATAGAAATAAAAAAGGTAAAATAGAGTCTAGGAAAGAATTAGAAAGAATACTTAATGATAAGATATATCAACAATCTATTGGATTTATGAGAATAATGGATGGTACAAATCCTTTAGATAAAACAAGTATTCATCCTGAAAGTTACTCTATGGTAACAGAGTTATTAAGCAAATTAGAATTACAAAAAGAAGACTTGGGATCATCTATTTTAAAAGAAAAACTAGATAAAATTAATAGAAATGAATATAAAATCGATGAATATACCTTTAATGATATTATTTCTTCTTTAAAACAACCATTAAGGGATTTAAGAGATGATTTTAAAACACCAATATTAAAAAGTAATATTTTAACTATTCAAGATTTAACTTTAGGTATGAAACTACAAGGAACAGTTAGAAACGTTGTAGATTTTGGTTTATTTATAGATATTGGTTTAAAAAATGATGGTTTAGCGCACATTTCAAAATTAAGTAATAAATATATTAAACATCCAAGTGATTTATTTAATGTTGGAGATATCGTTGATTGTTATGTAGATGAAATTTATTTGGATAAAAATAAAGTAAGTTTATCACTAATAGAAAAATAATTTTTTTCTATTTGCCGGATTAGTTTAATGGTAAAACGAGTGAATCGTAATCATTTGATGCGAGTTCGATTCTTGCATCCGGCACCACTTAAATGAAGATATTAAAAAAAGTATAATTTCATTTTTATTTAATACAATAATGTTATTATATTTGTGAAAGCTTTGGTTTCAAATCTTTTCACTTTAAAGATAATTAATTTTAATATTAGAAAATACACATATAAACAAAAAAATGATATAATTAAAATAATAATAAAGAGGTGTTTATGAATAATGTAGAAGTAGATTTAAGTAAAATGTTAAGTTTAGAAAACGAATTAATTGCCTTAAAAGACAAGTTTTTAAACAAGATAAATGAAATAAATGCAAATATAGATTCAATTGATAGTAATTGGGATGGAAAAAAATCAAATGAAACTTTAAAGAGTATAGAGGATATAAAAAAAGAATATAATGATTTGATATTAGTATTTCAAGAAAAAATAGATGCATTAACTAAAGCAAGAACAACTTATGAAAATGAAACAAATAAAGGAGTTGAATCTACAGCAACAACAAGTCCGACG
>JAAYGD010000028.1 GCA_012727915.1 Mycoplasmatota bacterium
AAAAGAAAAAGTAAATGTTTATTTATTTGGAACTGATACATGTCGTCATTGTGCAGATGCTAAAGAATATTTTGGGGATTTAATAGAAACTCATGAAGAATATTTTAATTTTATATATTTAGAAGTATCCAAAAATCAAGATAACGCTTCATTAATGACAGATGTTTCTGATGAATTAAGTATAAATGTAACAGCAGTTCCATATATTGTAATAGGAAAATATTCTACAGTTGGATTTGAAGATTCCAAAAAAGAAGAATTAAAAAATAAAATTGAAGAATTATATGAATCTAATGATTATGAAGATATAGTAGATAAAATAATAAAAGATAAAAAATATGATGTTACTTCTACTGATAGTAATAGTGGAATGGTAACAATGGTATTAATTTTGGTTGTTATTGTATCTTTATTTGTATTTTTTATTAAACCTAATAAAAAGTAAATAAAACAAGAAGAAATTCTTGTTTTTTTGTGATATAATTTTCAGTGGAGGATTTAAATGTTAAAGATTAATAACTTATCTAAAATCTATGGAAACAATAATAAGAAGGCAGTAGATAATCTGTCTTTAGAAGTAAAACCTGGAGAAATATATGGATTTATTGGTCATAATGGAGCGGGTAAAACTACTACTATTAAATCTATAGTAGGTATTATTGATTTTGATGGAGATATTATTATCGATGGATTATCACTTAAAGAAAATCCTATTGAATGTAAAAAGAAAATTGCATATATCCCAGATAGCCCTGATATTTATGATGCTTTAACTGGAATCCAATATTTAAATTTTATTGGAGATATTTTTGAAATACCTCTTAAAGAAAGACAAGAATTGATAAACAAATATTCAGAAATATTTAAATTAAAAGATAATTTGGTAGATTTAATTTCTACTTATTCTCATGGTATGAAACAAAAATTAGTAATAATATCAGCATTAATTCATAAACCCAAATTATTAATATTAGATGAACCTTTTGTTGGTTTGGATCCAAAAGCAGCATTTACATTAAAATCAATTATGAAAGATATGTGTAGTGAAGGAACATCAGTTTTCTTTTCATCACATGTATTAGAAGTAGTAGAAAAACTATGTGATAGAGTAGGAATAATTAAAGAAGGTAAATTAGTATTAGAAGGTAAAACATCTAAGATTATTGGTCATAAGAGTTTAGAGTCCTTATTCTTGGAGTTAAACAATGAATAAGTCATTACAAATATTAAAGGTAAGTTTATATAATATTTTTGGTATTAATAAGTTTTTAAAGAAAAGTATAATCTTAAAAACAGGTATTATATTATTAATTTTCTATGGAATAATATCAATAATGTTTTCAATGGGTTTTTCTTCGTATATGCTTGCAGATAGTTTTGAAATAAATATGATGCCTTTATTTTTATCAATATTTATAAGTTTTGCTTCATTATTAGTATTTATTTCTACTATGAGAACTTCTAAAAACAATTTATATGATTCAAAAGATAATGATTTACTATTATCATTACCATTAAAATTAAAAGAAATAATAACCGCTAAGATATTAGATATTTATATAATTAGTTTTATATTATCATTAATTATTTTAATACCTACTTTTGTTGTATTTTGTATTAAAGTTCCGGTAAATATAACATTTATATTATTATATATAATATCAATATTTATAATACCTATTATTCCAACTATAATTGGATCATTTTTTGGTTATTTAATAGCAAGATTTATTCCCAAATCTAATAAGAAAAATATTGTTGAAATAATATTATCTTTTTTCTTATTTTTTATAATAATGTTTTTTCAATTTAATATAAGTAATACGTTAAAAACCATAGTTTCAAATAGTAATATAATAGATAATATTATGAAATATATTTCTTATCCAACATACTTATTAAGAGAAGCTTTATTCAATAATAATATATTATATTTTATACTATATATAGTAATTAATATTTCTTTAATATACATATTTATAATGATTATAAAGAGAAGCTATTTAAAATTGATATATAGATCAAATGAGAATTCTATTAATAAAAATAGAAGTCATAAAGAATTAAAGTCATCTTCTATAACAAAAGCTTTAATAATAAAAGAAAAAAGAAAGTTTATATCTTCTCCTATATATTTAATTAACTCATCATTTGGAATAGTGATGTTATTTGTAGCATCTTTAGCATCTCTATTCTATTCTAAAGAAGAAATATTAAAATTAATTGGATCTACAATTAATCTTTCGTCAGCTCATTTAATACTAGTATTTATATTATTTGTAGTAGGTATGACAAATATTACAGCATCTTCAATTTCTATTGAAGGATCTAAATTCTGGATATTAAAAAGTCTACCTGTTAAAGAAAAAGATATTATTTATTCCAAAATATTATTTTCAATTATGGTTGTGATACCAATATCAATACTATCTATAATTATATTATCATTATCTTTTAATGTTAATTTTATAGATACTTTAATATTAATATTATTTGTATCTATATACGCAATAGTAATATCTAAATTTGGAATGATTATAAATTTAAGATTTCCTAAAATGGACGCAATAAATGATCAAGTAGTTGTTAAACAAAGTTTAAGTTCTCTTATTACTATAATGGGTCCAATGTTATTATTTATTATATTAATATCGGTATCTCAATTCATAGAAGGCTTTAATAATTTATCTTTTTCAACAATATCATTTTATTTAATAATATTTATGTTTATATCAAATTTAATACTAAATAAATTATTAAATACATATGGAGTAAAAAGAATTAAATCTATAATATAAAATTATTGATTTAAGTTTTGAATTGTGCTATTATTATCTTGCGCCGGGAAATAGCACAACTTGGTAGTGCACTACGCTTGGGACGTAGGGGTTGCAGGTTCAAATCCTGTTTTCCCGACCAGAGAAGAACAAACCCTTATTTTATAAGGGTTTTTTGATGCCTTAAAAAAACACCCCTTAATTACCCCTTAAAAACTTTTGCAATAAACAATAATA
>JAAYGD010000003.1 GCA_012727915.1 Mycoplasmatota bacterium
AAGTAAAATAATATTAATGGAGGTATTTTGTGAATAAATTTAAAATTAATAGACAAGTAAGTAAAAAAACATTTTTAATTATGATATTTTTTTCATTATTTCTATTACTATTGTTTAGTAGTTTCTCAATTTCAACATTAATTAAAACTAAAAATTATGTTGCATTAAATTCAACTATTATTGATGTTGGATATAAGTTAGATACATCATCATCTTCAGAAGGAAGTCAATCTATTAATTACATTATAGTAGAATATGAATATAAGAATATCAACTATTCAAGTCAACAAAGAGTATTTTTTCGATTTAACAAAAACATTGGTGACAATATAAAAATACATGTTAATCCCTTAAAACCAAATGAATTAAGAGATAATTATAATTTAATATTAAGCACATTTATAAGTATTATATTTTTTATAACTCACATCTTTATGATTAAAGCTTATATCATTAAAAGTAAAAAGAATACTAATAAATAAATATTTTAATATTTATTTTTTTATCTTTTTTATTAGTAAATAAATAACAAATAATATAAGGCCTATAACAAAAGACTCAATAAATAATCTTAAGTAATTAATGTCATATATAAACATATCACAACAACCTCTATCTTGAGTTAAGTATCCATATAAAGAAATATATCCATTAAGATGTACTCCTGTGATTCCTCCTGTAATAAATACTGGTATAAATAAAATGTTTTTTATTATAATTATTAAACACATTATAGTTTTATATTTTCTCATTTTTAATCTCCTATATTAATTATACAATAAGAATTAAGAAGTAACTATTAATACAATACTTTACAACCATATTCTTCTAATAATTCATTGACATCCATTAAATTATAAATACCTTCTATAAAGCAAAATCTTATTATTAAATCAAAATAATTATTCTTAGGTAAGAAGTAAGAAGAACTACCTAAGAGTTTTTCTATTTCTTCTTCATTAAGTTCTAATGATAATCCAAGTAATATTATAGTTTCTTTACTAGGATGATAATTAGAATCAGATCTTATTTTAGAAAATAGTCTTCTATCTATATTTACTTTATTATATACATCACTATCTTTTAATCCTTTTTTATCTATATATTCAAATAATAACTTTTGAAATATATTTCCATATTTATTATCTTCAATATATGTATTAATAGTTTTATAAGAAGTTCTTATTGATGGATATTCATCAAGAGCTGCATCATTATAATCTAACCATCCTGCTTCTAGTAATAAATTAATTTCTATGTATTTTTTTAATTTTTCATTCATATTATTTGTCTCCTTTTAAGTGACCAAAATATTTCATAATAATGATAGCATTAAATTAGAAAGAAGGAAAGATTATGAAGAATATTGAAATGGACATTGTATTTATACTTGATAGGAGTGGATCTATGAGTGGAATTGAATCTGATACTATAGGAGGTTATAATAGTTATATTAATAATCAAAAGGATAAGAATGTATTAGTAACTACTGTATTATTTGATGATCAGTATGAAATGATTAATAATAGAAAACATATATCAGAAGTAAATAAATTAACTAATAAAGAATACTATGTAAGAGGATCTACTGCATTATTAAATGCGATAGGTAACACTATTAAATTTATGGATAAAAGTATTAATAAGAAGGTTATATTTATTATTACTACAGATGGTTATGAAAATGCATCAAGAGAATATAATAAGGAACAAATTAAAGAATTAATTAAAGGACATAGTAAGTGGGAATTTATATATGTAGGCGCTAATATTGATTCTTATGAAGAAGGAAGAAAATTAGGTATTAAAAATCAAAATATATCTAATTATAAGAAGGATAAAATAGGAGTAAGTAAATTATATGATTCAATTGAAAGAGCTAGTAATATGATGTATAATGAAAGTAGTATAAAGGATAACTGGAAAGATGAATTAGAAGATTATATAAAAGAGAATAAGGAGTAAAATATGAAAGAAGAAGATTATAAATAGTATTTAATTGGAGATAATGAAGATGACTATTTTAACACTTTATTTAGAGTAGGTAATAATGAATATCAAAAATATACATATAATTATGGAAGAGAAGATTCTGGACATTGGGAAGATGATAATGATCTTAAAGATATATTTTTAAATAATAAATCAAATATAAAAAGTATTACTTATAAAGAAATGCAATCTAAACAAATGATAATTGATGATGATGCTTATGAAGAATTTCATACACATTCTTATGAAAAGGTAGATGAGAATGGAAATACTCATGTTGATTATATTTATTATGATTATAGAATTCAATATGACATTGATAAAGATGGTAATATAACTAATGTAATTAAAAGTGAATAAATAATTGTGATATAATTTAGTTAGAGGTGAAATTAATGGAAGATAATATTTTTACATGGGTTCCAATTTATAACAAAATAGCAAATAAAGTATTGGAATTTAAAAACAATAGATCAGAATTATTAAGAATAATGTATGAAATACTTGAAGAGATTGGTAAATTTAGTGAAAGCGACGAGAAAAATTGCAACTTGGATAAAATTAATGGTGTTAGAGGTAAATACACTGATTTTGATCCTTTCTCATTTATGAATAGGCTTGATATTTATGCAAACGAAACTAGAAAAGAATTTATTAGAAAATTTCAAGAAAAAACCAATATGCCTATTGAAATACCTTCTGATTTTGCTGGTATTCCAAGTGTTAATCCACAAAATAGTTGTTTTTTATGTTTCACTGATGATAGAGAAGCAAACGAT
>JAAYGD010000029.1 GCA_012727915.1 Mycoplasmatota bacterium
TGCAGGGTATAGTGAAATAGATATCAGTTGGGGATCAGGTAGAGAAGATAATAAATCTATAGTAGATTTAAAAAAAGAATTAGAAGATATTCAAGTATTAAATAATAATTTAGAATCATCTGTTTCAGTTTATAAGAATGAAACAAGAAAAATAAAATCAGATATAGAACATTTAATGAAGAAGATTGAAATAGAAAAAGATAAAATATATAGTGAAGTAATACTAGAAGAATTAAGTAAGATTGATAAAAAAATAGAATCAATTTTAGAAGAAAATTAATTGAAATTGTGCTACAAAAAAGAAAAAGATAGTTAATAAAATTAAATATTTATAGCACAATCTAGTATAAAATAGTTAAATAAATGTACAGACAAAAGTCATACAAATAATAGAAATCATTTAAAAACAAGGAAAAAAATGTGTAGACAAAAGTAAGACAAAATAATGTTTGTCGCACCAATTATAATTAAAGGAAACCATATGAAATAAGGCTAAAACTTGCTACTAGCAAGTTGTTGTAGTACACGCTTATCCTGTTCTAAAATAATGAAATGTATGTGCTAAAAATTTAGATAAATCGAAGCAAAAAGTTATCTAAAAAATTACTACAATTTGTGACCAAAAATGTTATAATAATAATAATAGGAAGGGGTGTAGTAATGAAAAAGTACAAAATAGCGAGTCTGTTTTCGGGAATCGGCGGAATAGATTTAGGGTTTTTAAAAGCTGGCGCTGATTCAATTTGGGCAAATGAAATAGATCCATATTGTGCTGTTACATTTAATGCAAATCACCCTAATATTAATTTAGTTGTCGATGACATATGTAATATAAAAGGAAAAGATATACCCGCAATCGATATACTTACAGGAGGATTTCCTTGTCAACCTTTTTCAATAGCAGGTTATAGAAAAGGGTTTGAAGACGAAAGAGGAAATATGTTCTTTCAAATTATGAGAATAGTTAATGAATTAGAAGAAAATAATAATAAACCACGAATAATATTCTTAGAAAATGTAAAAAACTTAAAAACACATGACAAAGGTAATACTTTTGTAGTTATTAAGAGAGTGCTAGAAGAACATGGCTATATTGTTGAAGAAAAGATAATGAATACAAGCGAGTACGGAAATTTACCTCAAAATAGAGAAAGAATATTTATTTTAGGATTTTTGAATGCAAAAGATCAAAAAAACTTTGAATGGCCAAACAAAATAAATCTGACGACATCTATTGAAGATGTTGTTGACTGGAATGCAAAAGTCAAATCAAAATATATTTATGAAAATGATAAAAAGTGCTATCCATTATTAAAGGAAAATATTAATGAAACAAAAACAATATATCAATATAGGAGAGTCTATGTTAGGGCAAATAAAAGCGGAGTATGTCCAACATTAACTGCAAATATGGGAATGGGAGGACACAACGTTCCTTTGATACTTAATAATGATGGAAAAATAAGAAAGTTATTACCAATAGAATGTTTAAGGTTGCAAGGTTTTCCTAGAAATTTTATTGTTCCAAGCGAGTTAAGTGATTCAAGAATTTATAAGCAAGTAGGGAATGCAGTTTCTGTAAGTGTCATTAAAAGAGTTGCCGAAAAAATAATTGAAGCAATGAGGAAGACGGATAAAAATGCAGATTATTAAATACGAAAAAGATCTATTAAAAAAATATTTTGAAGATTTACAGGTTGTAGGAATGATATCTGTTCTGTTTTCAGATAGTTCTACTCCTATGTTATATTATAGAGTTCCAGAAAACTTATACTGTAATGCTTTGGGTGCAGAAAATTTAGCTAGGTCTGATGTACCCGCTGATGCGAAAATCGGAGAAATTGGTGTAGGGATAAAAACTTTTTTGGAAGGAAATAAAAAAACTTATCAAAAAATTGAAGAATTTAATAATCAACATTCTTTATATGAAAAGTTGGAACCCCTCGAAAAAATAAAAAAAATATCACAACTTAGAAATTTAAGATTAGAATTTACAATGAACACATATAAAATAAAAGAAATGATATTTCATTGTATAGTTCGTAATAAAAGCGGTTTTCATTTTTATGAAGAATCAATGGATTTCATTGATATTAATAAAATAAAAATACAAAAGGTTAATAGAAGTACTATTGATTTTACCGATGGAAAACACAATTATAAATTTAATATTACTAAAAGCACATTATATAAGCAGTTTATAATAAAAAATTATTTTGCTAGTATTGATGTGCTAATAGCTAACAATCCACTGGCATTAATACAAAGACCTGAAATTGAGTCGTTAATTACATTTAGCGAAAAGGAATCTATAATTTTGCCTCTTTATTCAATAAAAAATGATGAAAAAATAATTCCTGAAAAAAGCGGTCTTAATTTATGGAATGCAGGAGGAAGAAGTAGAGACCCGAACGAAGTCTATATTCCTTTTCCGTCAAAATTACGAAAAGAATTTAGTGATTTTTTTCCTAAAAGAGACCAATGTTTTGAAGTTAATTTACCTAGTGGTAGAGTTATATCAATGAAAGTATGTCAGGATGATGGCAAAGCTATTATGTCTAATCCAAACAAAGATCTAGGAATATGGATTTTAAGGGAAGTTCTGAATTTAGAAGAAAACGAATTGTTGACTTACGAAATGCTTTTAGAGTTAGGTATTGATAGTGTTGAATTTGAAAAAATCGACGATAAATATAAACTTAATTTTAAAACAAGTGAACAAGAAGAGGATAGTGAGTAGTAATTTCACCCCTTAAATCCCCCTTAAAACTTCCGAAAACAGTCGAAATTGACAGTTTTAAGAAGAAGCATAAAGTCGTTTAGGCCTTATATTATAAGGGATTAGACTTTTATAGAATCTCAATCTAGCCCTCCTGTTTTCCCGACCAATTGAAAACTCACTCCAAATTCTTGGAGTAAAACATAAAAAAAACCGTGGAAATAAAGGGAAAAACACGGTTTTTGTTTTGCTAAAAAGAAGGAATGAAAAAATGGAATATTTAAGTAAAAAATTAGTTAGAAGCGAAGAGTTAGAAAGTAAGATCAGATTTATATGTAGTTATAGTAATTCCAAATATGAAATCATAGAGGGGCATATACTAGATATTTTAAAAACAAATATAAGTTTTATCGAACCTCATAGAATAGTAATTACAATTAAGAGCAAGAAGTTATTAGTAATCTATTATGATAAAGATAATATGTTTTTATATGATAGAAGAAATCCAATTAATATTAAAAAATTAGATGCCTTGTTGAAACATATTAAGAGCGAGGTATTATAATGGCAAAGAAAAAATTAGGAATGGCGAGTATTGAAGTAAACAAAAAGTTTAAGGATGCCAATGAAGCATTTAAATATGCAAAGAGATTAAATTCATTTATTAGATATACTTGTAGAAATAATGGTAATAAAGGTTGGATGGCTCAATCTTTAATTGTTGTAAGCAATACAAAGAAAGACATAAACCGATTAAAGTATGATATTAGTGGCAAAAGGGGAAGACCAAGGAAAAAGGTTAGATATAA
>JAAYGD010000030.1 GCA_012727915.1 Mycoplasmatota bacterium
AGAAAAATCTATATTAAATATTATTGACAAGTATTCTATTTCTAAAGAAGATTTCTATAATAATAAAGATAACTATTTTAATCAAATTGTTAACACTGCACCAAATTTAAATGTTGTTTTGTTCTTACTTACGAATTTAACTCCAAAAAATCTTAGAAAATATCTACTTAATGAAATAAATAAAACTGATAATAGTAAGTTTATTTTGGTTGTTTTAAAATACTTGGAATATTTAGCAAAATCTGAAAATACCACATTAAAAGTATTATTAGAAGAAGAAAAATATGAAGATTTAATAAAAAACTCATTAATAAATTTTAAAAAATCGATACTTAATCTTTATATTATAAGTAAAAAAGAAAACAACGAATTAAATGATTCAATAAATAAACTATTGTTTTTGGAAGACACTAGTGTTTTAGGAGTTGATAAAATTACTTCTATAATGTTAGAAGACATATTATCTAAGATGGGTAAACAAGATAATGTCGGTTTAAATTTTGTTTTAGATATTAATAATGCCGATAAATTAAGAGTATATATAGAAAAATTTTTGAATAATATGGTCTATTTAAAAAGCGTTAGCAATTCAATGAATATCGAATCGAAAGAATCTTCCTCTAATGATATTTCCAATCATATAAATAAAGAGAAGGAATCGGACTCAAAAAACGATTTGATTACTCAAAATATTTTAATGATGGATAATATTGATTCAATTTTAAACATATTAATATCATTTGACTCTAAAGATTTGCAATATTATTTAAAACAACTAGAATTTTATAAAGAAAACAATTCATTTATACTATATATTTATAAATTTTTAGAACATCTAGCAAAATCAGAAAATACTTTGTTAATTAATTTAATAAGCGATGATAAATACCTAGAATTAATAAAAAACTCATTAACAGATTTTAAAAAATCAATAAATAGTTTAAATATATTGATTCAAAAAGATAACGCAATTATTAATGAGGAAATAAATAAGCTCTTTTTTGTGGAAAACCCCAAAACTTATGGAGTTGATAAAATTACTATTGAAGTTATTAAAGAATTATTATCAAATTCTACAAATACAGGAAGTTCTGATTTAAATAACTTGTTAGATTATAAAAATGCTGAAGTACTAAAAAAATTATTAACAAAAGTTGTTGAAGGCATTACAACCAAAACAATGTTTGTAACTAAAAAAGCCAAAGTTACTGATTCATCAAATACTAGAGTTGATTCTATAAAACAGATATTAAATAGCTCAAGTAATCATGATGATATATTAACAAATAAAATAAAAAAATATATAGGTTTTATGATAAAGGATTCGGGAATTAGTTATGACGAGTATGTAAATAGTAACGAATTCAATAGTTTTATTAGCATAAATTTTGAAAATTCAAATTTAATTGCGCTTATATATAGTTTGTTGGAAAAAGAATTGGATTATTCTTTTAACATTGACTTGAAAATAAATGATCTGTTTATTACAAAAAATAATATAGACAGCGAAACTAATAACTCCATCAATATAATTATCAACAAGATAATCAATGAAAATAATATCCTATTTGTTTTAGAATTATTAGTTAATTTAAAAAACGAAACATATAAAGATGTGTTAAAACAAGTTATAATCAATAAAGAAAAAATTCAATTTGACAGAATATATAATTATATTGATGAGTATTTAAAGAGACCAAAACAAATCACAATGGAAGAATATATTGAAACAAATCACAATGAAAGAGCTATAATGTTTTTCTTGTTAAAATTATTGATAATGTTGTTATTAGTAATATTATTATCAAAAAAAGAAGAGGTGTTATAGATGAATAGTAATTTAAAAGTTAATTTTACAGAAATAGAAAAAAGCATTCAAAATATTAACAATAGTTTAGTAGAAGTTAATACTTTAGTTAACGATTTGAACAAAGCAATTTTAAGTATAGACGAAGGTTGGAATGACAAGCTATATAAATCTTCAGAAAACTTTAAAACATCTTTAAAAGAAAAGGTTGTTGACAAAATAGTGGCAAATAATTTATTGCTCACATCTTTAATTGAAGAGGTTCAAGCTGCAATGATTATTTATATAGAAAACGAAACTAAATGGCAAAACTTAATAAACAATACAAATTTATAGGGAGGAAATTATGCAATATAAAAATTATAATATAGATTTGTATTGTTCAGCATTAAATGAAGACATCGGAAAAATAAATGTATTATATAATAATTTAGAATCCACCTATGGAGAAATAATAAACAAT
>JAAYGD010000031.1 GCA_012727915.1 Mycoplasmatota bacterium
AACAAGATTAAAACCATAATAAAACATGTAAACACATGTTTTTTTTATTGAATAAAATAATGTATAGTGTTACTATCAATATATATAATAGAGGATAGTATGAATGTAGAAATTGATTTTTTTAATAAATTAATACAAGAATCAAGTAATATAGATAATTTACTATCTGTTTCTTTAAATGATATAGATGATGTTATATATAGAGATTTAGATAGTAGAGTATCAAATGTATCTATTAATGAAGATCTTTATAGTATAAAATCAGATATAAAAAAATTAAAAGATAATACAAGCGATATAAAAAGTAATAATCAATATTCATATAATATATGGATTGATAATATAAATGAAATACCTACTGAAATAAATATGTTAACAGATAAAGATGGAGTACCGTGGATATTAAAAAACTTAAAAGTTTCTGAAAATGAAGAAGCTGGAATAAGCTATAATGCAATGGTTGAAAATACTCTAAAAGATTTACAAGATAGAATAAAAGAAATTGATAAAACATTAGATGAAGAATACTCTTTTGATAAGGAATATAAAATAGGAGATTTTACAAAATTATATGGGTTATTAGGAATATATAATTCTATGAGTGATCCGGCAAATATGTATTATATAAATCCATCAGAAGATGGTAGTGCAAATGTAATGGGTTTCCAAAATGTTGAAAATATATATGGTGTACTTACTAGTCTTCTAATTAACTTGGAAACTTTAAAGAATTTTGATAAGGATTCTGAATTTTATCAATCAGAAATGATGAGATTAAAAAGTTTGACAGGAACAACAGATATAGATTCGCTAATTACAACAGTAAAAGGTTTTTTAACTGAAATATCACCAATATATGAAGCACATAATAAATTGAATGGAGAAAGAGCACAAATATTGTCAATATTATATGACAAAAAAATATATGATATGGTAAGTCCATTTGAAACGGTAGTAAATAACGATGATTTTGAAAACTATTCAAAAGAAATAATATTTAAGGATAATTATATATGGTTATTAGATAAAGATTTAGAAGTATATAATAAATTACCAGACAATATAAAAGAAATGTATCCACTAGAAGAAGGAAACTATGTAAGTGCATTTTTATTTAATTTTATTAATTATGAAACAACAGAAGGAATACAAGTGAATCCATTCTTTTTAAAGGATGAATATATATCGACTAGATTTCAAGATTTAAAATATTTAAATGAAGAACAAAAGAAAATATTTTATTATCAATATAGAAAAAATGGAGTTGAAAGTGCAAATGATTATTTAGTTGCGCTAGAAGACTATATAAATAGGGCAAAGGGATATGAATCATACGAAAATTATAGAAATTATATGATTTCAGATGCTGCGGGAGTGCAAAAGTTTTTCGTATCATTTGGAAAAGGTTTAGAAGATGGATTTGAAGGATCAATAGAAGGATTTATAAATGCATTTTATTCAGATGGAATAAAATCAGTTAATCAATATGAACAAATGTATATATTAAATTTTTTAGCAACAGAGTATACAGAAGAAGGATTAAAGGCACAAGAAGAACTATTAAATCAAGGAAAAATAAGTGATGAAGAATACAATAATTATAAAGAAATTTATATAAAAGTAAACGAATCAAACGAAACACAAGGAATAAGAAAAATACTATATAAAGGGTCATATCAAGTAGGAACTGGAATAGGATATATGGCACCAGCAATAGCATTAAATTTATCAGTACCAGGATTAGGAACAGGATATTTATTTTTATCACAATTTGGAAGCAAAATAGAACAATCAAATCAAACATATGGAGAATTAACTATAAATGCATATGCAAATTCATTTTTATCAGCATTAGCATTAACAGCATTAGAAAGGTTAGGAGGATTACCAGGGTTTGCAGATGAAAGTGCAGGAATATTAAAAAGATTGTTTAACGAAGGTTGGACAGAGTTTGTACAACAATATGTAGATAGAGGATTTGAATCAGTACATTATAAAACAAAGTATGATATAGAAGATGTAACTTTAGAGGCATTAGAATCAGCAATATTTGGATTTATAACAGCGGGTGTATTAGATATAGGACCAAAAGCAATAACTGGAACAGCTATGGTATTAAATGTAATGGGTCAAGAAGTACAATTAAATTTTCAACAAATGTTAAAGTTATATGATGCATATAAAATACCCGATATAAATTTAAGAAAAGAAGCACTTATTAATTTGGCTAGTCCTTTGGGAATTGTAAATGATGGTGGTATATTTAATGATTTTTTAAAACACTTAAATAGACAAGAAATGGAAACATATAAATCAATTAATAATTTAATTTTAGATACAAATTTGGAAAATATTCGCTTATCTGATCTTGAAACTGTTATGAAGAGATTTTCTGCTAAAGAACTTGCATTATTAATTAAATTGAATCCTAATAATGTAAATAGAATTATAAAATTAGGAAGTGTTGAATCTCTTGCAACATTGCTATTAGATGGAACTATTGATTATGAAAAAAATAAGTATCTTTATCAAAAAAGATTTAGAACAATGAACAATGTAGAGTTTTTAAAATTTTTAGAGCTAAGCATGAAGGGAGACTTTGGAGTTGATCAAGGAGTAATAAGACGCAAAAATATTTTCTTTTTTAAGAATTTAAGAAATAAATCTAAAGTTATTAAATTAATAGATTTAAAAGGTTATGAAGATTATTTATTAAATGTCGAACAATTAAGTAGAGATAAAGCAACTTCAATTATAAAAAGTATAGTAGCAGAAGAAGTTTTTTATAATCAAGAATTAGAGTATCTTATTGATTATTTAACATATAAAAAAATTGATTTAAAAAAATATGATAAAATAATAAATAATTTTGAAAGAATAAAAAAAGTCGAATTTACTTTTGTAGAAGAAAAGTTAATTAATATGGGTTTTAATTCTATTGAAGCACACAAAATATTAAACTCAATGGATACTGTAATGGGGCTATGTTCTTATGCGAATATTGCTAATGCAATAATTTTGCATTTTAAAAATGATATCGAAGGATTTAAGGCTAACTTTGGTTATGATATGATAAAAACATATAATCAAAATACATATAAATTAAATAGTGTGGAATTAATGTTGGATATGTTTTTATTTTTCAATAGTGATATTTGTGGCCAAACTTTATCAAGTGGTAATCCAATTTTTTCTTTAAAAGATTCTAAACCAAAAATTATTGATTTATTATCCGAAAAAAACATTAAGGGATTAAGCTTTTCTAGTGGTACTATTGATACAGATTTAATAAATGCTTTTTTTGGATACCATAATAGTTTATTGAAAATTAATTGTACTCCATTTTTTCCTTCTACCTCTTTAAAAAACCTACATAATACTTTTAATTTATTTGATTCTGTCACTATTGCTGATAGATTAAAAAAATTTCAGGAAGCAGGTTATTTGTTATCTTTAGGAATTATAAGACGTAAAGAGCTTCCGATAAATTTTAATAGAACTGAAGGATCAAAATTCTTATCGACGTCAGAATGGGAAGAGAATGATGCGCATGCTGTACATGTTATAGGTATAGAGCCTGATAAATTAGATGTATCTTCTTGGGGGAAAGAGTTACTTGTTCTTTTATCTGAATTATCTTTTGAAGAAAGAAATGAATATATTGGTCCAAATGGTGATATAATAAAAACGGGACCATTTGGCAAGATTAACGGATTTACAATTCCAAGTGATTATAGATTGCATAGAATTGTTCCTAGAAATGCAAATATGAATTTGTTATGGATGGATGAAATATTATGAAAAAAGAAATAATAATAAATGCAAATAATTTAAATACGAGATTACCTAATAGTTTTGGTGATTATTTTAATAGTTTATCTTCTTCAGGTAAAGAAGATTATATTATTATGTATAAGGCTTGTACAAACTTGTTAATTAAATATTTAAAATATAGCTTTAATCTTGATGAATATGAAAAAAGTATGATGGATAATAAAATTAAACCTATTGAAGAAACAGAAATGGATATATATCAATATTTATCCAGCAATGAATTAAAATATTTTTATATCCGAAATAATTTAAATATTGAATTATTAGATAATAATGATAAAGAATTATTGCTTAGTATAAAAGATGGTTCAATATCAAATGAAAAAAATAGTGTTTTTATTGAGAATAATTATGAAAGATTAATAAAAAATCAAATAAATGATGAGAGTCATACTATTTTGGGCCCTAATTCTTCAAATTATATTGTTCCTGTAAACACATTAGTACTTGGATTTAGATATGATGAATATATCAAAAGACCAAATCAAACAGATGAAGAATGGTCCAAAGAGAGAGAAAAAATAGAAGGAAATAATGAGTTATTATTTTATTACATGAAAAAAACTTTTGAAAATACTATTCATAAACCTATCGAAATAATTAAATATGACGAATTTAGTGTTAATAAAAAAGATGAAATAGAAGATAAAGTTAATTCAAAGTAATTGATATATGCTTTATCTTTTTTAATGTATAATACAAATAGGTGATTCAAATGATTAAAGATAAATTAAAACTATTAACTGATAAACCCGGTTGTTATCTAATGAAAGATATAAATAATATTGTTATATATGTTGGAAAAGCTAAGAATTTAAAAAAAAGAGTTAAATCATATTTTAATTTAAAACATATTGGGAAAACCGCCCTATTAGTAAGTAATATATATGATTTTGAATTTATTGTAACTGATTCTGAATTAGAAGCTCTTTTGTTAGAAATTAATTTAATTAAAAAATATGAACCCAAGTATAATATATTGCTTAGAGATGATAAGTCATATCCTTATATAGAAATTACTAATGAAAGGATTCCTAGATTAATTATAGTAAGACCTAAAAATAAAAAGAAAAGAGGAAAATTATTTGGGCCATATCCAAATGTATATGCTGCCCGAAAAACAGTGGAAATATTAAATAGATTATATCCCATAAGAAAATGTGTTACTATGCCTAAAAAGGTTTGTTTATACTATCATATAGAAGAATGTTTAGGTTATTGTGAATATAACATTAATAAAGAATTAATAGAAGATATGTTAGATCGAATTATTAAGTTTTTAAATGGTAATCATTCTATAGTAACTAAAAAAATTAAGGAAGAAATGAATAAAGCATCTTTAAGTTTAAATTATGAAAAAGCAAAAGAAATGAAAGATTATTTAGAATATATTAATGTTACTTTAAAAAACCAACATATAGATTTTAAAGATAATATTGATAGAGATATATTTGGATATTACTCAATAAATAATTATTTATCTATAAAAGTTTTATCTATTAGAAATGGTAATTTAGTGGAAACTAATTCTAAGATATATGAAATGATAGATTCATTAGAAGAAGAATTAGTGTATTATATTTCAATGTTTTATAAAGATAATATAAAGCCTAAAGAAATATTAATACCAAGTATTGTTAATTCTAAATTAATAGAAGAATATACTAATATTAAGACTGTAATACCTATAAAAGGTAAAAAGAAACAATTATTAGATATGGCAATTAATAATGCTAAGATATCTTTAGAACAAGAGATAGAATTAGTTAAAGGAAAAGAAGATTCTATTGTAGAAGCATTAAATGAATTAAGAAATATATTAGGTATAGATAATATAAATAGAATAGAGGCATTTGATAATTCTCATTTATTTGGAAGTTATTCAGTTAGTGGGATGGTAGTATTTACTTTAGGAAAACCAGATAAAAAAGAATATAGAAAGTATAAAATTGAAAGTAATTATAGAGATGATTATAATATAATGAAAGAAGTTATTTATAGAAGGTATTATAGGGTCTTAATGGATAATTTAGAGAAACCTAATCTAATTATAGTAGATGGAGGAAAAGCTCAAATAAGCGCCTCTAAAGAGGTAATAGAGAGTCTTAATTTAAATATTCCAATATTAGGTTTAATTAAAGATGATAAACATAAAACTAATAGTTTACTATATAATAATAAAATTATAACTACTGAAAAAAATTCAAATCTTTTCCATTTGTTAGAAAGAATACAAGATGAAGTACACAATTTTACAATAAGTTATCATAAGAACATTAGATCAAAAGGTTTAGTATCATCAATATTAGATGAAATACCAGGTATAGGAGAAAAAACAAAAAAAGAAATATTAACAAAATATAAAGATATAGGTATTTTAAAAGAACTTACAATAGAAGAATTAACTAAAAACTTTAATAAAAATATTGCATTTAATATTTATGAATATTTTAAAAATAACAATTAAAAGTTATTTTTTTTTATATTGACTAAAATCAATTTGGCAAAATTCATATGGAACTCATATAAAAAATGATGAAACCAGAGAATTATTAGAATTACCAAAAAAAGCTATCTTAATTGGTTTTCCAAGTCAAATGGGAATTACTGATGATTTAAATGAATCTCTTATGAA
>JAAYGD010000032.1 GCA_012727915.1 Mycoplasmatota bacterium
TCTAAAAGACCTAATTAATATATTGGGTTTTTTTATTAAAAAAAATGATATAATATAGAAAAGATGGTGATATTATGAAATTTGTATCTATATTTCCTGTTGATTCTTATGTAGTAATTAATAAATCTATATTAAATGATAGTGATAGAAAAATATTAAATATTCTTTATCAACCTATAGTTGGAGGAATTGCTATTAATTTGTATTTTTCTTTATGGGCAGATTTAAATAGGGGAGAAGTAGTAAGTAGTGAGTATACTCATCATCATTTAATGAGTTATACAAAACTTAGTTTAGATGAAATAGTAAATTCTAGAAAAAAATTAGAGGCAATAGGTCTTATAAAAACTCATTATAAAGGTGGAGAATTAAATAATTATGTTTATGAGCTATATTCTCCTTTAAGTGCATCAGAATTTTTTTCAAATCCAATTTTATCTTTTTCATTATTCTCATCTGTTGGCAAAAAAGAATACGATTCAATAATTAATTATTTTAAAATGCCTAAAATTAATTTTGAAGGTTTTGAAAATATAAGTACTAAATTTAGTGATATTTATAGAATGACAACAAAAGATATTGACGATGTTACTGTTAAAGATATTAAGAAAAAAGATAAGTTAGATATTATGGTTGATGATTTTGTCGATTTTTCTTTTATTGAAGCTTCATTATCTAAATCATTAGGTAATAACTTTTTAACTGATAAATTAAAAAAATTGATTAATAAACTTGCGTATCTTTATAATTACGATAATATGATTATGTCTAATATAATATTAAATTCATTAAACGATAAAGGAGAAATAAGCGAATCTGAATTAAAGAAGAATTCTAAGAATTATTATTTATTTGAAAATAAAGGTAAAACACCTAAATTAATATATTCTTCAAAAATAAATAAAGAGGAAAATAAACCGGAAAATACTAGAGAAGAATTAATTAGTTGTTTTGAAAATGCATCCCCATATGATTTTTTAAAAGCAAGATATAAGGGCGCAAAACCAACAAAAAGAGATACTACTCTTTTAGAAGGTTTATTAGTAGATCAAGAATTACAACCAGGTGTAATAAATGTATTAATAGATTATGTATTAAGAACTAATGATAAAAAATTAAATAATAATTATGTTGAAGCTATTGCAAGTCAATGGAAAATGTTGGGTATTACTTCTGTTGAAGACGCTATGAAACAAGCTAAAAAGGAATTTAATAAAAAGAAAAAAGTAATTGAACCTACTGAAGGAAAAAAAGTAAATACTTTGCCTAATTGGTATGATAAAAAGATTGAAAGAAATGATATGTCTATTGAAGAAGAAAAAGAATTAAAAGAAATGTTAAAGGAATTTGAATAGGAGGTATAATGAAACAAATTAATGAAACAAAATTATTCGCAAAAGAAGACAAACTAAGATTAGAAACAGAATATAGAAAATCATTAAAAGAAAAAGATTTTGAAAATTATATATCTTCTATAAAATTACCTCACGATATATTAATGAAATATACTTCAAGGATAGAGGAATGTGTTAAAGAATCTAATAATTGTAAAAATTGCAAAGGTTTAGAATTTTGTAAGAATGAAGTTAAAGGTTTTTTCTTAACAAATAAACAAGAAAAAGAAAAATTAGTTTTCTATTATAAAGCATGTAAATATAAAGAAAAAGAATTAAAAGAAAAGAATAATAATATTCATTTATTTGATATACCTGAAGCTATAGCAAATGCTAAAATGAAGGATATTTATACATCTGATAAAAATAGAAAAGAAGTAATATTATGGTTACAAAATTTTGTTAAAACATATGATATTAAAAATCCTTCTAAAGGATTGTATTTACATGGAAATTTTGGTTGTGGTAAAACATACTTAATAGTAGCTGCCTTAAACGAATTATCTAAAAAAGATATAAAGAGTGCTGTTGTACATTTCCCCGAATTCTTAAGAGATTTAAAATCTTCATTTGAAGATGATTTTAAAGATAAGTTTAATTTGATTAAAAAGATTCCTATACTTTTAATAGACGATATAGGTGCTGAAAACGTTACGCCTTGGAGTAGAGATGAGGTTTTGGGATCAATACTTCAATTTAGAATGGATTCTAAATTAACTACATTTTTTACCTCAAATTTAACAATAGAAGAATTAGAAATTCAATTATCAATGACTAGAGGAAGTGTTGATAAACTAAAAGCAAGAAGGTTAATAGAAAGAATAAAAACTTTAACATACGATATAGAAATGAATGCAGAAAATTTAAGAAAATAATATGCTATAATATTTTTATAAAAGAGGTGTTATATGTTTAATAAAAATGGTTATACTCTAGTTGAAGTTCTTGCTGTATTAATATTACTTGCAATAATATTTACTATAGCAGCTCCAAGAATGTTAGATTCAATAGATGAATCTAAAAAGTCTGCATTTAAGGTTTCTGCTAACACAATTATGGATCAATTGCAAAAAAGTTATGCAAAGGGCGAAATAGAAGTTCCTTCCAGTGGGAAATTATTTGTTATAGAAAACAATGCTTTTGTAGGTGATTCTATAAATGTAAGAGGAACGTTACCTGATTCTGGGAGCATTCATTTAAGTGAAAATGGAGAAATAGCTTTTTCATTATATAAAGAAGATTATTGTGCAGTAAAAGATATTGGTCAAGATACAATAACGGTTAGTAATAATTTTGCTGCTTGTATAATAAATATTCCACAACCAGTATCACAAGATTGTTTTTCAAGA
>JAAYGD010000033.1 GCA_012727915.1 Mycoplasmatota bacterium
CAAGCGATATAAAAAGTCAAAATCAATATTCATATAATATATGGATGGATAATATAAATGAAATACCTACTGAAATAAATATGTTAACAGATAAAGATGGAGTGCCATGGATATTAAAAAATTATAAATCAATCGAAAAAAATAAATTAAATAATACAAACATTTCATTTCAAAATTTAAAACCAGAACTTCAAACAAGAATAAGAGAATTAGAAATTAAGTTTTCATTTTTGAAAGATTTAAAACCCGAAGAAAAAAATGCTTTTTATGAAGAAGTAGCGTTAATGATGTGGTATGAATCACTATATATCGATTATGAAAAGAAGAGAAATGAAATATTAAAAGATTTAGAATATTTAAATAATGAAAAAAACAAAATAAAAGATAATATAGAATTTTCGATTGCAATATTAAATCCTTTTCTTTATACTAGGGAAGGACAATATGAAGAAGAAAAAAATATGCTTGAAACATTTACTGAAAAAGAATTTATTGATTACTATTTAACAAATAAAATAGATGATGATTTCAATGGTATGTCAGACCCATATGAATTGGATTTTAATATTCAACCTTACTTAATTGGAAAAGATTATTATGAATTAGAATCAAAAAAGAATGAAATTTTATCAAAACATTCAGAGTATGAATCTATTGAACAAATGGAAGAAATAGAAACAAAATATCAAATGTATAATGGAATAAAAGATGCCTTCGCTTATAATTATATCGAAAAAACAACAACTTATAAAGAATTTATGAATAATCTCGATTCTCATGGAGCGCTATCTTTAAATAATAAAGGATATGATTATAATTTATTAACACCAGAAGAAAAAGAAAGATATGATTTTTTATATATTAATTATGGAACAAAAGAATCAGATGATTATTATAATATAGTTTTAGAACAACAATTAATAATGAGAAAAGGATATAAAGAAGGATATGATTTACTTTCAAAACTTAAAGATAAAGTTTTTTTGTCTCAATGGATTATTACTGAATGGGAAGGAATTCAAGATGGTTTTGAACAAAGTATAGAAGGATTCAAAAACATATTATTTCCAAGCGGAAAGCCAACATCTGACAGTTATAAAATGCAAGTAGTGGTTGCAGCATTAGAAAATGAAATTATTGATACATATTTTGATTCAGAAGAAGCAAAAGAAATTAAAGATAAATTATTAACTGGAGAATATACGCAAAACGATGTAATAAATGCTTTAAAGAAAAATGGAAAAAATTATAATGAAGTTTTAGATAGTTATTTTACTGCAAGTGGCTTAGATAATGTAAAAAATATGATTTTATCTAAATTGTATACAGGTTCTGTTTCAATTGGAAACATGGCACCATCAATTGCATTATCTATAATTACTGGAAATCCAGTTATTGGTTCAATTGCCATGGGCTTATCATCAATGGGGAATGCTCAAAATGACGCTTTGATGAGTGGCGCAAGTAGATTATCAGCATTTATATATGGATCATTAATAGGGTCATCAGAAGCAGCTTTGGGATATTTTCTAGGAAAAACACCTTTTTTAAGTAAAAGTTCAGTAAATTTATTTAAAACAGCTGGTTTAGTAGCTACTTTAAAAGGAATGGTTTCAAATGCAAGTGGAGAATTAGTAGAAGAGGGAGCACAATTTATATTTGATAATTTGATATTTAGGCCATTATTATTAGGTCAACCAATAGATATAGAAGATTTGATAGGTGGTACAGCAGAGTCAGCTAGTATGGGCTTTTTTGTATCTTTACTTATGGGTTCTGGTCAAGTAGCTATAAGAATAGGAACGGATATAGTTAATTTATCTGCTGAACAAATAAAAACTGCATATGAAGCATATAGTATAAAAGATCCTGTTTTAAGAATGGAAAGACTAGAGGAAATATCGGGGCCACTTGGGATTGCCTTTAATTTGTTTGGTGAAAAAAATAATAATTATTCTCAACAAGTTGACTCTGAATTAATCTTTTCTGAAATTGGACTTCCAAAAGATAAAAAATCCAGGTTATCTATTTTACTTAAAAATACCTTTCAATCAGCTTTGTTGAAGCTTCAAAGAGTAATTAACAATTCTGAGGTGCATTCTGATTTGCATTCTGGTGAATCAATTGAAAATACTATTTATAAGAAATTAGATAATGTTTTAATACTAGAAGATGGACCAATAAAATCTAAAGAGATAAATTCTATAATAAATAATATATTAAGTATTGAAGACCCAAATATTAGAATTTCCATTCTAAATAACGTTTTTAATAACGATAAACAATATAGTATTATTGAATATAAATTAATCGCTTCAATATATGCTTTAGAGGATACAAATTTAAAAAACTCTATATTAGATAGTTTTAATAATAATGTTATTGATATTAGTAATTATTATGGAGCTGGAGCGATATACATTTTATTAAATATTGGGAAACAATTTGGTGACATTAATTTGGAAAATGTTGATTTTAGCAATCCTAATAATGATTTGTCAAAATTAGGAATTAATGCTCTTGAATTATTGTCTTGGGCTAATGAAAATAATAATAAATTAATAATAAAATACGCAAATATAGGAGATCTAAAAGATTTATTGTTCTCGGGTTCAATTGACTTTGATGCATATGAAGAATATTATAAAGAAAGATTTAATATTATGCCAACAAACGAAATAGTATCCATTCTTTCATATAATGGAGATAATCCGAAAATCAAAAAAATGATTGCTGTGTTAATAAAATCGTGTTATCCAAATTTGCATAATTATTTTCCTGATTATACTATTTCGGGTCAAGCAACAACTAAGTCTAAAAGTCAAAATGTAAGTGTGTTTGAACTACTATCAATAGTTACAAATTTAGATTCATTCATAGCTTTTTTAAATGGTTCTTTAAAACTAAACAATCAAAATCAATACATATATTTAAATGCTTTAGAAAACTTATTAATGTTTATAAAGAATGATAATAATTCTATTGGATTGAATGAATATGAAATAAAAAGAATCGAATATTTGGTTAGAAATTATGATGAAGATATTAATGATATGGAGTATTTGGTACATCAAGCTCGTTTAGAATTAAAAAATAGAGGAGTAAATCAAATAGTAATAGAAGGATTAATAATTTCTAAACCAAAAAACTTTAATTTTAACTATCAAAATATTAGAGTAAAAGACTTAATAAAAATAATTAAAATTATGCCTCCAGAATTAGCTAAATCAATTAAAGGAATAAAATTATTCGATGTGGAAAACCCAGATGATTATTATTGGAAAATTGCATATAGTATTGATCATGTGAGCGCAGCATGTGGGGGAGATGGCTATATTTATATTTATTCTCCTTCATCTTCAGAATGGAATTCCTCTTATCTTTCTGATATAATGTATCATGAAGCTGCTCATAATTTTGATAATCAAAATAAACGTAGAAAATATATGTATAGTGAAAGTAAAGAATGGATAGAAGCAATAGCTTTGGATAAAACTGCTCCTACAGAGTATGCAAAAACAAACAACGTAGAAGATTTTGCTGAATCAGTTGTTTTATATTATAGTGATAGAGATAATTTTATTAAAAATTTTCCTCATAGAGCTGCTATATTAATGAAAATATTTAAATAAGGAGGAACATATGAAAGAAGAAGAGTTAATAAGAAACAATTATATGAAAACAACAAGTTTAAATGAAAATGGTTATTTTGAGACCCATTATTTTGATAATAGTTGGAATTATACTACTGAAGATAAATCTATTAATAAAATAATTAAATACTTCGATGAAAATGGAAATCAGATAGATGAAGACATTATTGATAACTGCGATATTAATAAATATAAAGAAAACACAAATTTTGAAAGAATAAATAAAAAAACACCTTCTGGAGGAGATTATTCTGAAGCACATTTTTTTGATAATGATTGGAAATATACTACAAAAGATCAGGCGCAGAATATTGTTATAAGAGAGTGCAATAATGATGGTACTTTGCTTAGAGAAACTTACATGCATAAAAATAATACTGATGATACTCTTCAAAAAAAATAATATATATATATTTTTTATGTTATAATACCTACATAAGATTAGTAGTAATTGTTTAATTTTTAGAGAGATGCGTTTGGTGAAAGCATTAATTATTAATTATGAATGACACTTATGTATAAAATTTATTATATTAAATTAAGAGCATTTGAAATAGGGTGGCACCGCGGGGTAACTCGTCCCTATATGATATGCTTTTTATTTTATAGGAGGTACTATGAAAGTAAAACCAAGAACATTATCAGGATATATGGAATTATTACCAAAAGATCAAATTAAATTTAATAATATGTTAGATATTATTAAAAGAAATTATGAATATTTTGGGTTTTTACCATTAGATACACCTATATTAGAAGCATCTGAAGTGTTGCTTGCTAAAGTTGGAGGGGAAACAGAAAAACAAATATATAGAATAGATGATAAAGTAATGAGATTTGATTTAACTGTTCCTTTAGCAAAGTATGTAGTATTAAATTATGGTAATTTATCATTTCCTTTTAGAAGATATCAAATAGGTAAAGTATATAGAGGAGAAAGAGCCCAAAAGGGGCGCTTTAGAGAGTTTTATCAAGCGGATATAGATATAATAGGAGATAACGAATTATCAATCTATAATGATGCTGAAATACCTTATATAATATATAAAATATTTAAAGAATTAAATATTGGAGAATTTAAAATAAAAATAAATAATAGAAAGTTATTAAATGGTTATTTTGAATATCTTGAAATAAATGATAAAGCTTCTAGTATTATGAATATAATAGATAAATTAAGAAAAATTGGAGCATCTGAAGTAACTGAAGAGTTAATTAGTATAGGTATAAAAGAAGAAAAAGTAAAAAATATTATAGCATTCGTTACAATGAATGCCGATATTGAAGTATTAAAAAAATTTAAATTAAATATTGATAACAAGAATTTTTCTGAAGGTGTAAATGAATTAGATCAAGTATTAAAGTATTCTAATAACTTGGGATTAGATAAAAAATATATTGAAATAGATTTAACAATATCTAGAGGGCTAGATTATTATACTGGAACAGTATATGAGACATATTTAAATGATTATCCTAATATAGGTAGTATTTGTTCTGGTGGTAGGTATGATAATTTAGCAAGTTATTATACTGACAAAGTATTACCAGGAGTAGGGATTTCTATAGGAGTAACAAGATTATTTGATCAATTATTAGAACTAAATTTAATAAAAGATGAGGAAATTAATGTTTCAGATATACTAATTATACCTATGACAGAAAATTATGAATATATATCAAAGTGCTATAAAGAAGTTCAAAAAAATAAGAAGAAAACACAAATATTTTATGAAAAAAGAAGTATAAAAAGTATTATTAATTACGCATTGTCCTTAAATATAAAAAAAGTAATGTTTATTGGAGATGATGAAGTTAATAATAATACAGTTACTATTAAAGACTTAGATAAAGGTGAACAAAATACAATAAAAATAAATGAAATGAAGAGGTATTTATGAATAAAATATATATAAAAGATATTAAGAATTATTTTAATAAAGAAATTAATTTAGATGCATGGGTTGATAATATAAGAGATTTGCAATATGTACAATTTGTTATTCTAAGAGATTCAACAGGTAAAGTTCAAATGACTATAGAAAAAAATGAAAATAATTTATATTTAAATAATTTAATTAGTTCATTATCACTAGAAAGTACTTTGTCAATTGATTGTAAAGTAATGGAAAATGAAAAAGTAAAATTAAATGGAGTGGAATTAATTCCTTCAAATATAGTAATTACATCTTTATCATTGCCAGAATTACCTATTGATATAAAAAATAAAGATAATGCTTTGAGAGAAACTAGATTAGATTATAGATTCTTAGACTTAAGAAGAGAAGATAATAATTTATTATTTAAATGTCAAACCTTTATAGAAGCAATGATGAGAGAATATTGGGTAAATAATGATTTTATTGAAATACATACTCCAAAAATTAGTGCATCTGCAGCAGAATCTGGTGCCGAGATGTTTAAATTAGATTATTTTGGCCAAAAGGCTTGTTTATCTCAATCACCTCAATTTTATAAACAAATGACTATGGCATCAGGGTTTGAAAAAGTATTTGAAATAGGTCCTGTTTTTAGAGCGGAAAACTCTCATACAAGCTATCACGCTACAGAAATATTGATGATAGATTCTGAAATATCTTGGGTTAAGAGTGTAGATGATGTAATGGATATGGAAGAAGAATGGACTAGATATTATATGGCTAAATTAAAAGAAAAATATGGCGAAGAAATTAAAAAAGTATTTAATGTAGAAGTAACAGACGCAAAAAGTAAATTTCCAAGAATAAACTTTTATGATGCTAAAAAAATATTAAAAGAAGAATTTAATTATGTTGGAGTTGTTCCAGAAGATTTAGAAAGAAAAGAAGAAGAATTAATGTGTGAATATTCTAAGAAAAAATATAATAGTGAATTTATATTTATTACTAATTTCCCTTATTCTGCTAGAAGTTTTTATGTAATGAAAGATGAAAATGGAGTTACTCAAACATTTGATTTATTATTTAAAGGTGTTGAAATTACTAGTGGTGCTCAAAGAGAACATAGATATAATAATTTAATTGATAACATTAAAGAAAAAAATATGAATCCAGAAGATTTAAGTTTTTATACAGAATTCTTTAAATATGGTTGTCCACCTCATGGAGGATTTGGATTTGGATTAGCAAGACTAATAATGAGAATATTTGAAATAGATAATATTAGAGAAGCGACTTTAATATATAGAGGTCCAACAAGATTAAAACCATAATAAAACATGTAAACACATGTTTTTTTTATTGAATAAAATAATGTATAGTGTTACTATCAATATATATAATAGAGGATAGTATGAATGTAGAAATTGATTTTTTTAATA
>JAAYGD010000034.1 GCA_012727915.1 Mycoplasmatota bacterium
ATGAAAAGACTACTTTTCATATACCTGGTGATATTATTTTAATAAATGATTTTATTAGAAAATATGATTTAGATAACTTATATGGATTGGATTATGTATTTATGCCCTTTGTTAAAACACCAGATAATCAAAGAAGTGATGTTGGAAGTTTATTTGTAAGAAATGATAGAAATAATTCTCCTTTATTAGAACAACAGCGAGTATCAATTATGTCAAAGGCAAGTCAGTATGAATCCAGTGACTTTAATTTTACTATTAGAACTTCTAATGGAGAAAGATTACCTAGTAATGATCCAAAAGAAGTAATTGAATTTGATACTGAAGACAAGGCTAGGATGGCAAGCACAATAATAAAAGGATTACCATCATTAACTGATGCTGAATTAAAAGAAATACAAGATAGTATTATGACAAATACTAGAAATAAATAAGGAGGTATTATGTATAATAAGAATCTAAAGAAGTCTATATACAATTTAAATCCAATAGACAAGTATGAATTAAAATTAGAACTATCTAGGAAGATGCTTGATCAAGTAATGGGTCTTGTTGGAGAAATAAAAGAAGATGTTGTTAAGAAGTTAGCAAAAAATCCAAAAAAATAATTTGAATGGGGGAAAAATGAACAAGTATAAAGAAGCATGGGATAAGATTCATAAACAATATTTTACTGGTACTATAAAGACTGATGACTGGTTAAATAAATATGATGATATTATAAATTCAAGTAATGAAGAAGTAATAGATTTAGGCTGTGGAACAGGTAATAATTCATTATACTTATTGGAAAGAGGTAAACACGTTATAGCGTGTGATTATTCTGATGAAGCAATGAGAATAGTTAAAGAACATTTGCCAACAATAAAAACAAAACAATTTGATATGACTGAAACCTTTCCTTTTGAAGATAATTTTACTGATTTAGTTATTGCAGATTTGTGTTTGCATTATTTTTCTAATGAAGACACTATTAAAATATTAAAGGAATTAAAGAGAGTAATAATTCCTAATAGTAATTTAATATTTAGAGTTAATTCAGTAAATGATGTTAATCATGGCGCAATGCAAGGAAAAAAGATAGAAGAACATTATTATGAATTATCAGATATGAGAAAAAGATTCTTTGATAGAGAAGATTTTAATAAATATTTTAATGATTGGGATATTGTCGACTTAAATGAAGATGTAATGACAAGATATGTTAAACCTAAAATACTATGGAAGGGTTTAGTAAAAAATATAAAGTAAATAAAAAAAATAAATATAAAATCATTAATTAGTAGCATAAATAATGGCATCTGCGTAAAAAAGTTGCCATTTTTTGACATAATTAGACATTTTTTGCAATGATGTGTTATAGTTAAAATACCAGAAAGGAGTGGATTTTTATTAAAAGAGTAATTAAAAGTACTGAAATTAATGAAGGCAATGGATTCGTTGTAATATTTCCTACACTTATAAATACAATAACAGGAATTATTGAATCACTATTGTTAATTAGACTTATTTTAAAATTATTTGGTGCTAATGCACAAAATGCATTCGTTAATTTCATATACTCAGTATCCGCATTTTTCGCAAGACCTTTTATGAATATATTTAAGAATGTTGAAATAAAAGAAAACATGATTTTAGAAATAAACACAATTATTGCAATGATAGTTTATGCTTTAATAGCGTGGATTATTATAAGTATATTTAGAAATTTAAACAATAAAGAAGTGAAAGAAGAAATTGTAGATATTCATCATGAATAAGGATTAGTTATTAACTAATCCTTTTTTAAATATTATATATTTGATTTTTTAAAAATAGATAGTATAATAAAAAATATAAGGAGCATATAATGGAAAATAAGAAAATAACCAAGAATTTATATTGTGTTATTTTAATGGGTTTGGTATTGTTTCTATCTTTATTTTGCTTGTACTTATTAAATGATAAATATGAATGGATTACCAACAATAAAGTTGAAAATACAATTGAAAATGTTATTAATGAAACAGAAGAAAAAGAAGAAAAAATAAACGATTTGTTTTATAATCAAAGAGCATTTTTAGATGAGATTGGAGAAAGTTCTAATATTGATTTTGCAAAAACATTATCACCTTCTGAACAGACTATTAAAGATACATTTTTGAGTAAAATAAATCCTATAAATCTATCTTTAGAAAACAATATTAAATTAAAAACAGATTCTTTATTAAATCAAAGCAGTATATCTTCTGACGATGTTTATAAATTAAGAAGAGAAATGATTTTATCAGCTGATAGTTATAATATAGCTTTAGGTAATTTAGCAAATGATACAAAAGGTTATGAATTGTTTACAATTATTACATATCAAGCACCTTTAATAGGTTATTATTATTTTGATGGTATTGAAGGAACTTATTTAATAGAAGTAAATTATGCTTATTTATATAATGTTATGAAAGAAAAATTAACACCTTCCACTAGAGCTTATTGTATTTTAAAAAACGAAGTATTTAAATATAATAATAGCAATTATCTTTATAAAGATGGTGGTTTAGGAATTACTTGGAATGAATTTAAAGAAGTGATATTACTATATGACGATTATGTAAAAAAATATCCTAATGAAACAGAAGTTAATAAAGAATATAAAACATTATTTGATATATATATAGGTATTATTGAATTACCAAATACTCCAATATATGAGAATAATATTATTAAAGAAGAGGTATTAATTACTTATAAAGATATTATAGATAATCATAAAGATTTTACTAAATATGGAGAATTAAAAAACAAATATGAAAACGATTAATAGAACTTAATTATTTAAGTTCTTTTTCTTTACTAATATAATAATAAGAGTATAATAATACATAAATTATGGGAGAAGAAATGGAAGAAAAGTCATTGTTTGATTGTGAAGTTGGAGATATATTTACAATAAACAGAATAGAAGAAAATGATTCAACAAAGAATTATTTGTATTCATTAGGATTCTTAAAAAATGTAGATGTATTAGTATTACAAAAGTATGGAGATAGTGTAGTAATAAAAATATTTGAATCCAGATTGGGAATAGAATCAAATATTTCATCTAACATATATGGACATATAAAAGAAAATAATAAATCTAATCCGCATTCTAAATCTAAAAGAAAAGATCAATAAATAAAAGTATATACAAATATTTTTTTTTGATATAATAAATTTGTTTTTGGGGGTATTATGAAAATTAATTATGATTTAATGGATAAAGTTATTACTGCTAATAACAAAATTAACCATAAGAAAAATCTTTTATTTGAATTAAAAAATGCTCATAAAGCATTATTAATTACATATTTGATAACCAGAATATTTGGAGATTCTAACAAGATTGTGTTAAAAGAAGGTATGTTTATTACTTTAGGAATAGTATCTTTAAGATTATTGCTTAATACACTCAATCAATATAAAAAATTAAATATGAATGAGAATAGTGAAGATGCAAAATATGATCTATATTTTTTAGTAGATAATATTAATAAAACATTTAATGAAAGTATTGATTCCCAATCAATAGAAAAAGCAAAAGTTGAAAAAGTTAGATATAAACCTATAATAATAAATGGCTTGCCTGCTTTAAAACAAAATAAATATATATCTGTGCCATCTTATTCTGAATTAAATAACTTTGGAACCACTTCAATTCTTCAAGAACATGTCTTGTCTTCTTATGAATATGAATTAACAATAAATAAAAAAAAGAATCACTAATCATGTAATTCTTTTTTTAATTGTTGCGGTATATCTCGTTTTATTTCCATTGGATTTATATATGATGTTTCTATATATCCACAATTAGTGCATTCTCTCGTCCACTTAACATTTAAAAAGAATTTATCTTCTTCAAAATCTTTTTTATCAATCCATTCTGTTTTAATCCAACCACTATTATTAAATTGATGCCCTTTTTCTCCACATTTAGTAATGTTTTCAAATTCTTCCATTTCTTCAATAGAATCTAACAAATCTGGAAATATAGCGTGCATAACTTTTTCTTGACTAGAAGAAGAAAGATTTTTTAATTTATTTAACATATCAACAATATAATCTTTTTTTATTTTATCCTCTAAACTATAAGCATAATCAGTTATTATTTCTCTTAATTCCTTTGATGCTACTATATCATAATTATCTGTTTTGTCTTGAGAAATCTCATTAAAATATAAATTATCTAATAGTGCTTTTGTAAATTCCAGTTGATCATTAGGTTCCATATCAATCAATTCATTAATTAAATATTGTTTTTTTTCTAAGCTCATATTTCCTCCTTATATATTTATTATACAATATATTTATTGACAAAAGACAATATAGTGATACTATAATAATTAAATTATTAATTAATGGAGGAATATATATACAGATATTGATTTGAATAATAAAAAGTATGATGTATTGGATGAATTAGAAAAAGTAGTTAAACCTGTTTTTAATACTAATATAGATAGATGTTGGTATTATGTAAATACAACTGGGTATTTAACTGATAAAAATGGAGAATTTCTTAGTTTTTATAATACTCAATCTAATTATGAAAGCGCGGAAAAAAAAGCATATGAAGACGGAGTAAAAGAAGCAAACGAGTATAATTCGGCTTTAAATATTAAGTTAGTAAATATTGCTAAAGAACATTTAAAATCAAATTTAAAAAAAGCTCAAGCACTATACTTAATTTTAGAAAACAAAAATATAAATATTGATTTAGGATTATTCTTGTTTGAAACACAATATAATATATTTTCAAATGACGCTAATAATAATATTTCTTCATGGAATACAGTAAAAAATAAAATTATGCTTGCTATTGATTTCTTAATTTCAATTCAGAAATTAAGATATGATGGTGATGATTTAGAACCAACAAAGTTTTTATTTGAGGCATTATCTGAAGATAAAAGCGGAAGTGAGTATAAAACACATATATTAGTAACTTATATAAAGGAATTAAAGAAAAAAGTGGATGATAAAACATATGAAAGCCATGTAATAAATTTATTAAGAGAAGGTTATAATCAAAAGTTGCTTGATGATATAAATAAAGAATCCGACCTAATGAAAATAGCGGATACTCAAATATTGAGTGATGCGGAGAAGAATCCAATTATATCATCTGTTATGGATAAATATGGTCAAAAAAAATTAAGTCTTTACACTAAATATGTTAGTAATAGTTTTTTTAAATATTGATAATTAAATGAATAAGCGATAATAATCGCTTGTTTTTATTTGTTGAAAAATAATATGATATAATTTTTATATAATTTTATGAATAGATATTTAAAAAATAAGAAAACAATATTATTAATATGGAGGTATTTTATATGTATGATGTAATTGTAATCGGAGGGGGACCTTCAGGAATGATAGCAAGCATTAAAGCTTCAATTAATAATAAAGTTCTATTAATAGAGAAAAACGAATCCTTAGGAAAAAAGCTTAAACTAACTGGTGGAGGAAGATGTAATTTAACTAATTTAAAAAGTATAGATTATTTTATGAAAGAAATACCAATAAATAATAAGTTTTTATATAGTTCACTTAATAAATTTGGACCTAATGACATTTATGAATATTTTACTAATCTTGGAGTACCTTTAAAAATAGAAGAAGATGATAAAGTTTTTCCAATGAGTGATAAATCAACAAGTATAATTGAAGCGTTAAATAAAGAGATGATATTAAATAATGTTGATATAAAATATAATGAAAAAGTAATATCAATAATAAATAAAGATAGTTATAAAGAAATAATTACTAATAAAGATAAATATAAAACCAAAAAGGTAATAATTACAACAGGAGGATTAAGTTATCCTAATACAGGATCAACTGGAGATGGGTATAAATTTGCTAAAGATTTAAATCAAGAAATAACAACTCTTTATCCGGCAGAAACGTATTTAATAACAAAAGAAACATTATCTTTAGCGGGAATTACATTAGATAATGTTAGAATAAATTATAATAAAAAAAGAATAGAAGGCTCATTATTATTTACTCATAATGGTTTGAGTGGACCTTCTATATTTAAAGTTAGTGAATTTGTATATAAAGATTTAATAAATAATAAATATATTACTTTATCTATTGATATGGTTCCTAATTATAACGATAATGAACTATTTAATAAATTAAATGAATATGATCAAAAAAAAGAAGTAATAAGTTTTCTTAAAGAATTTATACCTAAAAGATTAATTGAATACATTTATAAAGAAATAGATACTAATAAAAAAATAGTTAATATATCTAAAATAGATAAACAAAAAATAATAAGTATGTTAAAGGAATTTAAATTAGAAATAAAAGAAACTGGCTCTATAGATAATGCTTTTATTACTGGAGGTGGAGTAAGTATTAAATATATTAATCCAAAAACTATGGAATCAACTATACATAAAGATATTTATTTTGCTGGTGAAATATTAGATGTTCACGGATATACTGGAGGTTACAATTTAACAATAGCTTTTAGTACTGGTTATGTAGCGGGAATTAGTTGCAATTAAAAAGGAATTTTATGATTGTTTAATGAAAATGAAGTTGTCTAAAGTTTATTCAGCTTTTTTTATAATTTCTAATTTTTTACATAAAACAAAAATTAATTTCTTTTATTTGTTAATATAATTTGATATATAATTGATTAATAAAAATCATTATGTTATTATATAATTATAAAAATAATAGGAGGAAATTATATGGCTATGAATAACATGATGATGGCTGATGGTGGCGGCAGTGGTGGTTATGGGACTAAAGTTGATTGGATTAAGTTGAAAGAGGTTGGTACTGACACAGTAAATTATGCACAAAATGATATTTCTTCAAAAATTGAAGAACTAAAAAATTTAAAAAGTCAAACTGTATGGGAAGGCGAAGACAAAGATAAAGTAATGCAACAATATGACAATTTAATGAATGATTTACAAAAGTTGGCACAAATGATTGCAAAATATGGAGCATTTACTATAGGAGTAGCTGACACATATCAAAATGCATCAACAAAAATAAAGAATATGATGAGTTAGAGGGAGGATAAAATGAACGAGAATAATAGTAGTATATCTGGTACTGGAGTATTAATTAACAGTGCAAGTGTTGACAAATTAGGCAAAGATATAAGAACAAAAACTGAAGAATTGCTATCTATGATTAAAACTGTTGAAGAAAAACTTAATAGTAGTGTTAATTACTATAATAGTCCTTCTGCAACAGAATTTAGAAATAAAATTCAAAATTTTACAGAAAAGGCAGAAGCCGAATCAAAGAAAACCTTGGAAAATGTTGCAAATTTCTTTGAAAGTGTAGCAAGACAATATAAAGTAATTGATGAAGAAATAATTTCTTTAGAATCAAAATATTTAACTAATGATTCTGGACTTTTTGAAACTGTTGAATAAGGCATAAGATATGGATCAATTTAGCGGATTTGTTAAAACAAGAGAACTAAATAAAGCACAACAATTGGATACAAGTATAGAATTGTTAAAAGCTTCTAAGGAAACCCTCTTTAATTCAAAAGAAAAATTAAAAAAACTTAATGATGAATCATTAGAAAAAATTATTGTTGATCTTGATACACAAATTAACAATTTTGAAACTAGAATTTCTGAAATTTCTGCATTAAGAACAAAAATCGAAAAAGCCGCAAATACAATTGAAATAGAAAGGCAAGCCGAAATAGAGAGGCTTGCTAAATTAGAAGTACCAGCTTTGTAATTTTAAAAAAATCTAACAATATTTGATTTGTAAAATATGTTTTTGGAGTTGTCTATGACAGAAATAAATTTAAAAGATTATGAAGAAGCAGGGATTGATTATGCTTCTGTTTCTGATAACCTTTCTAAGGTTATCAATAATATTAATGGTGTAATAGACAAGTTACATTATAAAGTGAAGAACATCGTTACTGACGATGTTTCTTCAATTATGACTAAATTGAATATTGATAAATCTAATATTGATTTAACTAGTGAAAATATAGCTTTAATTTATATAATATATCTTGGTGCTATTAATTCTATTGAAATAGATTTTGGTAATTTAGAAGACATTTTTTCTAATATTGATTTATTAAAACTTGGAGAAAAAATGGATCCTGAAACATATATACAGTTTTTAAGTATGCTTGGATTTAGTTCTTCTAGAATAAAAGAATTAATTGAGGAAAATAATCGTATATTAAATGAATTTAATAATAATTCAACAAGTGTTTTTATAGGTTCTGACAGTGCATTGCAACAAATATATAATGTAAATTTTAATGCTTTAACTATTAACTTGGATTATGATGAAAATTCAAATTATAGTGTAAATGGTAATTATGAGGGATTAAAAAGATTTGTTAATTTAACTCAAGACCGAATTGATATTATAAAAACATCGATGGATGAAGAGAACCCTGATTATAATTTATTTATAGAACAACAAAGAGGACTAGGTTATTTTTATGATACTTTTGATGGTAAAGATCTTACTGATAAAGAAAAATTCGAACTTTTATTATCTAATTTAGAAAATGGTGTAAGCTCTATAGAAAATGAAATTCAAAAAATGAGAAGTTTAGAATTACAAACTGTAAAACTACAAAACGCATTATATGGAGTAAACAGGTTTGAAGGGTTAGCTTCATTTGAAATTGAAAAAAATTCTGAGGGTTTTATTGAATTTTGTGAAACTAATGCTTCAAATGGTAATGAAGAACAGTTGTCTGTATTTTTAATTAATAAAGTTAAATCTTTTGCCCCCGATGAAGCAAATCAAAATTATTTAATAGAACAAATAAATAAAGGTAACTATAGTGTTGTTGCATCATTGTTAGGTGGTTATGGATTTGGTGCTCAAAAATATATGTATTGGCCAAAAGATGATCAGGATAAAATGCAATTTGACTCTTTTACTACATTTTTAAATGAGGGACAAAGTTTATATTCTGTTGATAGCAAATATTTAACCGAAGAACAAAAGAATCTTTATATGTATTTTGTGTATAATGGTGAATTCGACAAAGCAAATAATTATTTTATTGCTTTAAAAGATGCGATAAACTCAAAAAAAGGTTATGAAGAAAAAGAAGATTTTAAACGAAGAATGGAAGAAAGCGGAGCTCCGCCTTTAACTGCTTTTGGAGAAGGTTTTGATGATGGAATAGAAGGTTTTTTTGAAGGAATAGTAAGTATTTTGGGATCGTCAAATATTAAGTCTCAAAACGATTATGCAAAATTATATAAAATGCAATATTTAATGGAACTTGCTGAAAAAGAAGGCGGATTAGAGAATTTTCTTTCTAATCATGGTTATAAATTTGGAGTTACAGCAGGAACTATTACTCCAACTATATTTCTTGCAGCTGCAACAGCAGGAACTAGTTGGGCAACGGCTGCTCCAACTCTTGCTTTTGGAGGGCAAATTTTTGGTACACAATTACATTATGATCATGTTAAGAATGGAGAACTAGATTTTGGATCATATTTTTATGCAGGTATTTATGCTTTAACTGAAGTAGTAACTGAAAGAGTATTAGGTGGTTTACCGGGTTTATCAAATTCACAATCAGGAATAATAACTAGAATGTTGAACGAA
>JAAYGD010000035.1 GCA_012727915.1 Mycoplasmatota bacterium
GATACATTAAAAAGAGATATAGAAAAATTAATAGAATATAAATTAGAAAAAGTATCTATAATTGATATGTTCCCGAATACTTATCATATAGAAACAATTTGCTTATTAACTCAAAAACAGGAGAATTAATGAAAAAAGAAATATTTGTTTTTAAAAGTTCTATTTTAATTGCTTGGATAATGTTTTTATCAATAATTTCCATGAGTTATTATGAATTATTCCAATCTTCTTACTTAAATAGTAATAAAATGAATTTAGTTCTTTATAGTTTGGTTATATTATATACAATATCATTTATATTCTTTTCATTTATATTATTTAATATAAACAAATTATTAAATAAAAACATTGCTGAAATTTGTTCTAAATCATCAATACCTTCTATAAATATTATGATTAATCTTTCAAAAATAATGGCTTTTATTCATTTTATTTCTATACCATTATTTTATATTATAGGAGAAGTTGATGATGCAGCTGGTTTAATAATTATTGGTTTAATACTATTTTCTTTTCCAATAATAATATTATCTATAGCGTCTTTCATAAAAAAAATTATATTAGTTCAAATAAAAAATAAATAATTAAAAAAATTATTATATTAATATAAAATTTGTTTACTATTTACAATAATTAAATGTATGATATTATTAAATTAGGAGAGATAATATGGAAACACTGTTACTTACATTAATAGTTGTATTTATTTATATGAATATTGTTTTTTTAATAGCTTTAAAACATAAAAACAATGGTTTAGTAGATGTCGGTTGGGGATTTGGATTTGTTGTTATTTCTATTTTTAGTTTATTAATTAATATAGATAAGTTTTTAATAATTAAATTAATACCTACAATATTAGTAATGTTGTGGGGATTAAGATTATCTTATTATTTGTTTAAAAGAAATTATAAAAAAGAAGAAGATTATAGATATAAAGATATGAGACAAAGATGGGGTAATAAAGTAAATATTAATGCTTATTTTAAAGTTTTTATGTTACAAGGTTTATTAATGAGTACTATTGCACTACCTATAATATTTTTTAATGCAAGTAATCTTGAAAAATTAAATTTATTAAATATTTTTGGAATAATTATATGGATAATTGGATATATATTTGAAGTAGTAGGGGATTATCAATTGAAAAAGTTTATTAAAAATCCAAATAATAAAGGTAAAATAATGACATATGGTTTATGGAAATATACTAGACATCCTAATTATTTTGGAGAATCTGTTATGTGGTGGGGAATATTTTTAATAACTATTAATTCTTCATTAAGTTACTATGGAATTATTAGTCCAATATTTATTACATTCTTATTAGTATTTATATCTGGAATTCCTTTATTAGAAAAAAAATATGAGAATAATAAGGAATTTCAAGAATACGCTAAAAAAACAAGCAAGTTCATACCTTGGTTTGTTAAGAAAGGAGGTTGAAATTTAAATTGATAAAAATGTATCTGATTGCTCTTGTAATATTTGTAATAATTGATGGTATATGGTTAGGATTTATTGCAAAAGATCTATATAGAAAAGAACTAGGGCACTTATTAGCAAGTAATCCTAATTGGACAGCTGCAATTATATTTTATTTATTATTTCTAGTTGGATTAGTTTACTTTGTAATAAATCCAGGAATTGAAAAAGAAAGTATAATGACTGTAGTAATATCTGGAGCTTTATTTGGATTATTAACTTATGCTACTTATGACTTAACAAATTTAGCAACATTAAAGGAATGGCCTTTAAAAATTACTATTATAGATTTAATTTGGGGAACCTCATTATCTACAATAGTATCAACTGCAACTTATTATTTTTATATGTTATTTAAATAGGAGGATATATGAAAGATAAATATGAAAAACTAGTTAGATTTAATAGAAATATGGGGATATTACATCTTATACAAGCTATAATGATGTTATTCTTAGCTACAACTGTAATAGGTAAAATAGCAGAATTTTCACCTACAATAACAAAACTTTATTTAGAATTTAATACAACAACACAATCATTAGAACAAGCTTCTAAACCATTATTTGAATTACCATTTGGTGTATTAGTATCATTATTCTTATTCATTTCTGCATTTGCACATTTCTTCATAGTATTTAAAAAGAAAAAATATGTTGAAGATTTAAAAGAAGGAATCAATAAATTTAGATGGATAGAGTATGCTTTATCTTCATCTATAATGATAGTATTAATTGCAACATTATTTGGAGTATACGATATTAGTTCATTGATTTTAATATTTGTTGTTAATGCTTCTATGAACTTATTTGGACTTGTAATGGAACAATTAAATGTAGGCCAAGACAAGAAGAAGGTTAATTGGGAACCATTTATTTGGGGTTCAATAGCTGGTTTAGCACCATGGATAGTAATATTAATATATATGTTTGGAAACGGAAATTTAGATATGGTTCCATGGTTTGTATGGGCAATAGTAGCAACATACTTTGTAACATTTAATACATTCCCAATAAATATGATTTTACAATATAAAAAGACAGGAAAATGGAAAGATTATTTATATGGTGAAAGAGTTTATATAATATTAAGTCTAGTAGCAAAAACAGCTTTAGCTTGGTTAGTATTATTTGGCGCAATGCAACCATAACATAAAACATTGATTATTCAATGTTTTTTTTATGATATAATTTATATAGGTGATAATATGATTTGTGATTTACATATTCATACTAATCTTTCAGATGGTAAAAGTACTTTTAATGAAGTAATTGAAAGATCAATGAAAAATAATGTTAAAATTATTTCTATTACTGACCATAATAGAATTGATAATTATTATAATTTAATTAAACCTGCAGATTTAAAGATAATCAATGGTGTTGAAATTTCAGTATTATATAACAATTATGAATATCATTTTTTAATGTATGGATTTGATCCTTATAATAAACATATAATTAAATATAATAATGATTCTATTAAACATTCAAAGAAAAACTTTAATAATTATTGTATATCTTTAGAAGAATTATTTGAATTAGAACATAACACTAACTCAATTGTAGCTTTAGCACATCCAACTAAATATTTTAATAATATTGATGAAATAGAGAAATTCATTTTATTTTTAAAAAAAGAATATAATTTGAGAGCTGTTGAATGTTATAATACAAGCGCATCAGTTGAACAACAAGATAAATTAATTAAAATAAGTAATAAATATGATTTATATATAAGTGGAGGAAGCGATTATCATGGTAAACCTCCTAGAGAAATAGGATATGCTAATAGATTAATATATAAAGAATATTTGAGTATATTAAATATATTATAGGGGTTATTAATGAATAAAATAATTATAGATAAATTAAATAAATATTTTAATAATGATGAAATTAATGAATTATTAAATAATCTTAATAATAAGCAAAGATCAAATATAATTAACAACAACTATTTTGCAAAAATAGGAAATAATTCAAATAAATTATTTTTTAATAATTTAATAAAAGAAATTGATTTATATAAAAATAACAAAAATAATAATATTCCATTAATTGTTGACTCATATATAGATAGTAATTTTTGCTTATTGATATTAAAAAGAATTGAAGGAAATACAATTGGTTCTAATAGAAATCAATTTAATATAAATTTAAGCAAAAAAAAGAAATTGTTAATAATAAATAATATTTTAAATATTAAAAATTTGAATGTTAATTTAGAGATAGATAAAAAATATAATAGAAAAGAAAAATTAGAAAAATATTTATCTAATACAAATAAATATATTTCAAAAAATACATTAAACAAAATAACAAATAACATCAATGAAATTTCAAAGGATACAGAAAATGTGATTTCACATGGTGATTTAATACCTAATAATATTTTATTAAATAATGAACAAGTATATTTTATTGATTGGGAATATATTTCATATAAACCAATTAGTTATGATTTAACATATTTTTTATTGTTTTCTAAAAAATACAATTCTCTTGATATTATAGATTCAATTACTTTAAATTTTGATAAAAAAGACATTTATAGAGATGGAATAATCATCTGTTTAAAAGAAATTAATAACTGGATAAAATTAATTGATAAAATTGATAATGATATTGTAGAAAAAAATATTAAAAGATGGAATAGAGAATTAAATTTTATATTAAAAAAATTATAATATTTAAAATAAAACATATAAATAGAAAATAAATACTAAATTAGGGGGTAAAATGAAAATAGATGATAATGAACGAATAAAGGATTTTTATAATTATATTAATAATTATAAATTTATTGCGCATAGATTAGGATTTAAAATGGAAGGTTATCCTGAAAACTCAATTAATAATTTATATTCAATTTTAAGTAATAAAAGGTCACTTAATACAATTAATGGATTAGAGTTTGATATTAGATTTTCTAAAGATCATATTCCAGTTGTAATTCATGATTCAAATACGTCTGATGTAAGTGAATCTAATAAAATTATTGAAATAACTTATTTGAAAGAACTGAAAGAATTAATATTTGGTTATAGAAAAAGTGATTATAATAGTGATATTCCATGGATAGAAAATAATACTTTTAATATTATAACATTAGATGAAATATTATCTTTGTTATATGAAAATAAAAGATTAATAAACGATAAAATTATAAAAATTGAAACAAAATCAATCAAAATAAATAAAGAAGATTTGATTGCTTTCAATAATATACTAAACAAATACAAATCATTAAATGATAATATAATTCATATTTCGTTTTTCCCTTGGAATTTAAAAATGCTTAGAATTTTACAAAAAAATAATAATGAAAGATTAACTAAAACTGAATTTTTATCTGACTTTCATTTTGAAAGAATAGCGGAAAATCATTATAATTCATATTTTGATGGAATATCTTTAGGAGTAAAAGAAACAAAAGTTGATGGAAATATAAAAATAAATAAAGCAGCAGAAAAAATTTCTAATTTAACTGAATTTTTCAACAACAAGAGAAATGCAGTTGATCAAGATTGGCTTGAAAAAATAATTAAAAGTTATGGTTATGCTGGAATATATACAATTAATGATAGAAATAGTATTTTAGAATTTGTATCTAGAGTATCAAGCGATTTTCTTAAAGAAAATTCAAACAAAATATATATTACTTCAGATAATCCTAAATATTTAAAAAAAATATAAATTTATTTATGATATGTTATAATAATATAGAGGTGATAAAATGAAATTTTTAAGTTGGTTAGGTGGAATAGTATTATTTATTTGGTTACTTGGCTTAATATTTAAAATAGGTGGAATATTTATTCATTTATTATTAATATTTGCAGTAATAGTATTTATTTATGACAAATTTATTGGATTAAAAAAGAAATAACACAAAAAAAGCTATATATTATATAGTTTTTTTTTATAATTTGATTATTATTGACATATGTGCTATAATTCAATCAATAAGAACTAATATTAAGTAACAATTAAATAATAAAGATTATTAGAGAGGAGTGCACCCGTGTACTTCTTTTTTTGGTATTAGAATTTTATTAAAATAATTATATATATAATAGAAAGGAAAAAATATGAAAAAAACTATATTTTATATAATATCTTTAATGCTTATACTTCCTATTTTAACAGTATCAGCATTAACAACAATCAACCAAGGAACAACAAAAGATTTTGCGGTTTTGGCGGGTTCTACAATAACTAATACAGGTTCTTCTACGATTAATGGAGACATAGGATTATATCCAGGAACATCATTAATTAATAAAGAAGGTATTACTTTAGATGGAACGATACATTTAACTGATTCAGTTGCTGATGTAGCTAAAAATGATTTAACAACAGCATATAATCAAGTAAGTGGTTTATTACCAGTTAGTAGAATAGCTACACAACTAGGTGGTCAAACATTAAAACCAGGTATATATGATTCCGCTGATGGAACATTTAATATTACTGGAACATTGATCTTAGATGCAGAAGGAGATTCAAATGCAATATTTATTTTTAAAACTAGTTCTACCCTTATAACTGCTACATCAAGTAAAATTAGCTTAATTAATAATGCACAACATTGTAATGTCTACTGGAAAGTAGGTAGTTCAGCAACTTTAGGAACTAATTCAAATTTTGTTGGACATATTTATGCTTTATCTTCTATAACTGCAACAACAGGAGCAAAAATTCAAGGACAATTATTAGCGAGAGATGGAGCAGTAACTTTAGATTCAAATACAATAATTAATACTGTATGTGCTGTAACAACAACAGTAAATGGCGGAGAATTACCAAATACATCTACAAATTTATATAATATGTTGATTATTGGTATATTAATGGTTACTATTGGTTTATCTTCTTTAGTTATAAATAAACGTTATGTTAAAAATAAAAAATAATAAACATAATTTTATAACATTATTTCCATTAATCATTATTGTAATAGGACTTTGTTTTATGAATTGGGCAATAATATCAATAAAAAAATATACATCATATCAAGTTGAATATAAAGCTCCTTCAAATAATAATGAGGTTAATAACGTATTAAAATATAAAGCTTATCCCGTAAAAGGAGAGCATATAGGTACAATATCAATTCCAATATTAAATAAAACGTTCCCAATTATTGAAGGAACATCTAATAATGAACTAAAACATGGGGTGGGTCACTATATTGAAAGTGTACTTCCTGGAGTAAAAAACAATAGTGTTCTTTCAGCTCACAGAGACACACTTTTTGCTGAAATTGGAAAACTCAAAATAGGAGATAGTATTATTATTAATATGGATAATCAAGAATATATATATGAAGTAATAAATACAAAAATAGTAAAAAAGGATGATAGAACAGTTATTGTTCCTACAGAAGAAGCTATATTAACACTAACAACATGTTATCCATTTAATTTTATTGGATTATCTCCTGATCGTTATATAATATCTTCAATATTAATTAATAGATAGATTGAGAAATGAGGTGATTAATTATGGATTTATTAATATGGATTGGTGGAATAGTAGTAATAGTATGGTTATTAGGATTTTTACTAAACTTTGGTGGAAGTCTTATCCATTTACTACTTATTATAGCTGCTGTATTATTTATAGCAGATAAAGTATTTGGAAAAAGAATATAATTAATTAAGATTGCATTAAAATGTAATTTTTTTTTTATTTTATTAAGATTTATTGACAATAATTTATAAATGGTGGTATTATGAACTTAATGGTAAAATAAAGGTGGTTTTATGAAAAAAGGATTTACTTTAATTGAACTACTTAGTGTTTTAGTTATCTTAGGAATTATACTTGTTATAGCAGTTCCAAGAGTATTGGATGTTATAGAAATCTCAAAAAAACAAGCTTTTGAATTGGATGTAAAAAATGTAATAAAAACTTTTGATTTGAAAAGTATGATATCACCAGACCCAAGTAATTTTATTGTTACTAATAACAATATGAGTGATGTATTACACATGTCAGATGAGAATTATGAATTTTTAGAATTATCTAGTGATATAGATAATTCTTATGCTATAGTAGCAGGAAAAAATGCATGGGAAGGTTTAATTATATGCGGCACCATGGAAAATTTGGCTTTTTTTGATGATATTGAAGATTGTAATAGATTTGTTGCAGAACCTGTATACACTTCAGAAGAGATTACTGCAAAAATTGCTTTAGGATATATACCAATTTCTACAGCCGACGAACTAAATAACATTAGAAATAATACTTCAAATACTTTTGGATTAAATACAGAATGGGAAAATACATATGTTGGTGGTTTAGATAAAAATTATATTCAAGTTAAAAGTATTAACCTTGGTGTTGAACCATATAATACTGGAGAAGGATGGGTTCCTATTGGAACTCATGAATATTATTGTGATGTAGTTGAACCAGTAGTAGGTGCATTCGAAGGTATTTACGATGGTGGTGGATATAAAATTAGTAATCTTTATATTAATCGAAATATAACTATTTATCCTGTTGGATTATTTAGTACAAGTTCAGGAAGTTTTTATAATATAATTATTGATCAATCAAGTGTTACTAGTGGTTACAAAAATATTATGCTGAATGAATGGTCTTATGTTCGAGAAAATGAAATGCCTGTTGGAACATTAGTTGGGCTTGTAACAGGAAATAATATAAATATTGATAATGTGAAAATACAAGGAAATACAAAAGCAATAACTGGTGTCAAAAGTATTTGGCCAACAAAAATCGGAAGTTTAATTGGTTATGTTCAAAACGTAAATATAATTAATATTACTAATACTAAAGCAATAGGTAACGTAATAGGGTACTCAAGCTTTGTTGGTGGATTAATAGGACGTGTTTCAAAATACAATGAAATTCTTATAGAAAATTCATCTTTTGACGGCAAAGTAATTGGAGGTTATAAAATAGCGGGTTTAATTGGTAAAGCAGCATATGAGAAAACAAGTAGTGACCCAAGTCCTTGGACAAATTCTGTTAAACTGACTATAAGAAACACTATTGTAAACGCAGATATTACTGCAAATGAAGGTATGGACATTGGTGGACTTGTTGGACAAACAAAGTTTTTAAATGATTTATTAATTGAAAACGTTACTTTCAATGGAAACATTAATTACTCGTTTCATAATACTGGTGGTTTAGTTGGTAATGTTGGTAGATCAAATTCACTTATCATTAAAGATTCGAATGTTAACGGAAATATTGTAGATAATTATAGTGGTAGAGCTGGTGGTGTAATTGGAACAATAAAAGAAGTTTCTTCAGTTTTATTAGATAATGTTCACTATATTGGGAATATTAATACTGATAGGCCATCATATCATCCTCCTTTACGTATTGGAGGACTAATAGGAAGTGTTGGAATTTTTTGGAATACAGAAGACCCTATGTTTTATACTTTAGTAAATATAAATAATAGTTCTGCTAAAGGAGATTTAATTGGAGCAACATCTAAAATGGGTGGTTTAGTAGGAGTTATTGATAGAAATGATCAAAAAATTGTTAATTCTCAACTTAATATAAATAATTCTTTTTATGAAGGAAATATTTATACAAAAACTAATTCTGATTTAAATCAAGGTAGATTTTTAATGCTAGGTGGTTTAGTAGGTGCTGGAGTAAATATAAATATAAATAATTCATATGCTAAAAGCAATATATATGGGGTGTTTAATTCAACAAGATGTAAAATAAATCTAATCACTGAACACGCCGTTGGTGGTTTAGTTGGAAAAATTATAACAAATGCAACTATTACTAATTCATATTATGTCGGAGATATTGAAGTTAAATATGTAGATGTTGTACAAAATTTGAACACTTATGATTACATCAATGCAGTAGTGGGAGATAAAGATAATGCTACTTTAACTGGAGTTTATTATGATTCAACAGTTACTAGTGTTCAAGATACATTAGCAATTCCAAAGACTACTATAAATATGAAAAGTGGTGTACCTAGTTTAGATATATATACAAACTGGGATACAAATATATGGAATTTTGATGATACAAATGCTTATCCTACTTTTAAATAATATGGAAGGATGTATTTATGAATAAAAAATTATTGAATATGTTTAATGTATTGAAAAAATACATAATAAAAAATAAAAGGATTTTTATTATAGGATTATTAATAATAATTCCTTTAATTGTTTTTGTAATTTTTACTGATACTTTAAATGAAAAATATAAAAACTCTAAATCTCCTTATATCAGTTTATTAGGAGAAAAGA
>JAAYGD010000036.1 GCA_012727915.1 Mycoplasmatota bacterium
CTTCTAAATACCATCCATTTATTGCATAATCAAAAGTATTATCTTTAGTGTTTACTTTTATAAATGATAGTTTTTCTTTCCAAAATTCTACTACTTTTTGATATTCTAAATCAATATTCTCTAATTTTGAATACTTAGATATTAATTTACTATTATCTATACTAGAACCAATTATAAATGATAATTTCTTTGTTTCACCTTTTTTGATATTTAATCCAATTGAAATTGATTTAAAATCATTATAAATATCAAAATCTACTATCTTTTCTGTTGATGTAACAAATACTTCTCTATCTTTAAAAACTTGACTAGAATATCTATTATATAACATCAAAGAATTTAATGTATTATTTGCTTCTGCTACTATATAAGGATAATTATATTCTTTAGATGTACCAAGTACTGGTGATAACATTAAACTTATAGGTAAAGACTTATTATCTTTAAATTTATTAGTTACTTCTAATTCATATATTTTTACATTATCCATACCCACAAAAACTTTAGTATTTATTTCATAATTATCATTCTTAGTAATAAACTTAGTATATCCAAATCCATGAATACATTCATCAATGCTAATGCTCTTATTATCTATAATAATATCTTCACTTCTAGGATCACTAACACTATCATTGCTCCAAGATGTTATTTTATATTCTCTACTATTACCACTATAAGTAAAACCACCCATATTATTTGTAATAACTGCTCCGAATTCTCCATTTGTTAATACGTTTGACCAAGGTGCAGGAGTATTTATTGTATTAATTTTATATTCTGTTCCTTCGTTTATTAATTCTCCTATTACTTCAACCTTCTTATTATTTGAAACCATCCTTGGATACTTAAGAGGATCATATTTAACTATCTCTTTTTCAATTTTATTGAATATATTATCTGATGCTTTTAATAATGAAGTTTCAAAATATAATTTAGATACCAATTTAAACAATTTTTCATCTTCATAATTAAATTTATCTATTACAAATACTGTTCCAAATTCTTCTTCAAAATTATTTTGCGAATTAATTTTATAAATAATATCATATACATATTTATTTATAGTTTCTTTCTTAATAGTATTTTGTTCTTTATTTAAAATTACTATATCAATATATATAGATCTCTTTTTATAATATTCATAAGCTTTTAATATTTGTTTTGCAACCCCAATTCCTTCAAAGTCATCTACCATTACAGTAATAATAGGCCAATTATCAGAAATTCCAAACTTCCATATTTCGTTTTTAGACATATTATTTTCCAACAACAATTTTTCATTTTCAAAATTATATGGCATATAATTATATAACTTCTTCAACATATGATTATATAAGAATATTTGATTAGAATTTAAATTTGAATGTCCATCTAATATAGCTCCAAATAATTCTGATTCCCTATAAGTTGCTTTCATTGTTTCTGTATTATCATATATATCTAAAATATCTAATACTTGTTCTTTAGATTTCCCAAAACAAGTAACTAAATATATTGTTTTTTGTTTATTAGCTTTTAAAGTGATATTTTTTCTTATACTCATTATAGGATCTAATAGAGCATTTTTATCGTTAGATAAACGTTTACTATCCACTATTACTTCTGCATTATTTAAACTTCTATTTCTTCCTATAAAATTTGATCTAGATGTTTCATAATCAGTTTTAGAATTATCATCTAATATTAGCATTCTATGCGCTACATAATATTCATTTAAATCTTTAGTTCTAGAATGTCTTTTAAATATTAATGATGAGGTTTCTTCATCAAAGGTAGATGAAATAGATACCCCATTAAACGCTCTATGCGCAATATCTTCTTCAGCTCTAGCCATTATAAGTTCTCCATAAGAAGTTAGCTCTAAATCAACATCTTCAATGTTGTAGTTATTTATAGTTACTTTTCTTATTTCTACACTATCTTCCTTCGATACTATTATTTCAGTTTTAGTTATTATTAAATTATCTTCTCTAATATATTTAATTATTCCAGGTTCAAAAGTTACATTATACTTATCGGGAGCTTTCATAAATGGTTCATAAGTATTGGTCCAAACTACATTACTAGATAAATTTTTAATATATAAGAATAAACCATATGGTTCTTCTGGTACATTTCTATATCTATTAATTTGAAGATTTTTATATTTTGTAAAACCTATACCTCTATCATTTATTAGAGTAGTATATAGTCCATTAGATATTATTCCGTAATCCGGTATATCTTTAATTCCTTCTTGAAATCTAATTAATACATCTTTACTATCTTTAGTATATTCATATTTTCTATACTTTTCTATTTTTAAATCAATATATGGTTTTAATTGAGTCTTTTCTTTAAGCAAAATCTCCATTGATTTAATTCTTCTATCTTCATTAAAATATTTTTGAATTATATTTTCTTTCAATAAATTTGTAATACTACATATAATCATACCTTGATGATGAGCATAATAAGTTTTTACAACTTCTTCTTCTTCAGCATCATAAGCTTCATAAAAACCATACTCACCTTCCATATCATATTTTTTTAATTTATTTATATTGTTATAAACAGATAATGGGAATTTTGGAGCAGCCAAAATTGAACCATATGGAGAAATTACAACCCTTGGTTTTTTAGTATCTGCGAATTTTAAATAAGGCACACCAAATGCTTTATATTTGTAATTTTGCGAATCGTCCAAATCATTATAAGCAGATTCAGTAATTCCCCAAGGTAACTTAGAATTTACTTCTTTTATGAAATCTTTTTGAACATAATGGCCAAATGAATATGTTTCATCTAATAAAGTATATGGAAATGATTCCATAAATATTAATGGCATGAAATATTCAAAAGAAGTTCCATTCCAAGAAATAAGTCCTTTTCTAAATTTATGCTTTGTTAAACTTTTATCTAATAAGAACCAATGTCTATAAGGAACTTGTTTCATACTTATTGCAATATAACTAACAAGTCTACTTTCAGATAAAAATTTATCATAATTATAATTAGATAATACATCATTACCTACATCAAATCCTATTGAAAACACATCAGAATCTTTATCATATAAATATTCAAAATTAGTATCACTAATTATTTTTTCAATTCTATTTGCTAAAACATCATATTCTTTTTTTGATTTTAAGAACTCTTTAACTACAAATAAACATCCTACAAAATTTCCACTATCTACTGTAGATACAAAGTATGGAGTCATCTTTTTCGAATCTAAAATATTATACCAATTATATAAGTGCCCATGCCATTTCTCTAATCCTTCTACACTATTTATTATATTAGAAATTTTGTCTATTGCTTCTTCTAATTTAATAAATTTTAATTCATAAGCACATATAATCGATAATAACGAAAAACCTATGTTAGTAGACGAGGTTCTATAATCAAGTTTATTTCTTCTATTTAATTGATAATTATCAGGTATTAAATAATTATATTTTTTTACTAAATAATGTTCAAAATATTTCCATGTCTTATACGCAATTTTTTCATATTCATCTAATATGTTTTCTGATAAATGATCTTTTTTTCTTTTGAAATCTTTACTCAATAAATACATTAAAATTGGTGCGAATAACCATGCAAATGATAAAGGAAATACTAAATAATAATACTCTGGTTTAAATAGCAAAGATAAAAATACAAACGAAACCGTAATAATAGTTGAATAATTAAAATTACTTATGTATGTTCTTATATCACCTTTAGATCTTTTTTCAACTTCATCTGCAGTAACCCAATCAAGTCTATGTTTTTTACTTACAAATAATCTATTGATTGTTCTTACTATAGCATCAGTATATAAATGAGTTTCAAATGGTAAAACAGATATTGCAACCGATGATTTAATTAAAATTGATAGAAAACCTCTAATTAAATTTAAATAATATTTTAAAAATATTGTATATTTTCTTTTTCTAAATAATGAAATTATATAAAATATTATAGGAATAGAAATTGTTAATAAAGCAAAACAAAGATATGCTGTTGGGCTTCCTTTACCAATTGTAAAACCGTAAAACAAAAACAACATGAAAAACAAATGATTTATACTTCGTCTTAAATTATCAAATATTTTCCATCTTGATATTAAGTTTAATGGGTTATCAACGAGTTCATTGTTTTTATTTTTTGTTTTGTTTTTTAGCCAAAATAATATTTGCCAATCTCCTCTAGTCCATCTGTGATGTCTTGCAGTATCATTTAAATATTTTGAAGGAAAACCATCAAATACTTCTATATTAGATGCAAAACCCGACCTTAAATAGCTTCCTTCCAATAAATCATGACTTAATATTAAATTGTCTGGAAAAGTATTTTTTAATAACTTTTGAAATATTTCCAAATCATAAATACCTTTTCCAACAAAACTACCCTCATCAAACACATCTTGATATAAATCAAATGTAGTTCTAGAATAAACATCTAAACCACCCAAACCACCATATAATTGAGAATATTCAGATTTATCTGTAACTTCTATTTCTATGTTTACTTTAGGTTGTACCATAGCGTGCCCTAAAATAACCCTTGTTCCTTCTTTATTTAAAATTGGTTTATTCATAGGATGAATCATAACACCCACTAATTTTAAAGCTGTAGAAAGCACTAATTTAGTATCAGCATCTAAAGTAATTATATATTTGATTTTTTTATTAAATTTTTTAAAAGTATTTACCTTATATCTTGTATTTATTTCCTCTTCACTAAGATGACCTAATAACAAATCATTAAATTCAATTAAAGCTCCTCTTTTTCTTTCTCTACCCAAATAACATTCTTGGTCATCACTATAAAATCTATTTCTATAAGCAAAATAAAATATTTCATCTCCATACTTTTCATTTAATTCTTTTACAATCCTTATACCAGTTTCTACAACTTCATCATCATAAGGAGTACCTTCAGTTTTAGATGCAGCAGCATCTCCTAATAAAGTAAAATATATATTATCACTCTTGTTAGATAAATAAAACAATTCCAAGTTTTCAAACATGGCTTCTACTCTTTTTTTATCTTTAACAATAGTAGGAATAACAACCATTGTACTATGTTCTTTTTTAATATTATCTTCAACTTTTAATGAAAATAAAGCTTTGGCATCTATAAATCTAAGTAATATTTGAGTAATAATATCTACAGATAATCCAATCATCGGAATTAAAATTAAAATAAATGCCCATATATCAGTAAATAAATAAATAATACGAGCCATAAAAATCGCTAATAAAACTACTGATGCTATATATAAATAAGCTTTAAAATTATTACATTTGTCATTGAACAAGTAAAAACCAACATGTTTATTTTCCTTATTTGCGGAATTTATAAGTTTTATAACATAATCATATTCATTATGGTATTTACTTTTCTTCTCTATTTCTTTTCTATATCTATACTTGCTATCATCAGTCATTTTACTATAAAATCCTGCTTTTTCTTCTAAAAGAAGCTTTTCTGAAAAACTAATATTAGAATAAAAATCATGACCTTCAACATCTATAGGATTCTTTGATGATTTTTTTATCGAAGAAAATATATTCATAATTAATATATTTTCATTGATAAGAGCTTCTTGTTGTTCAGTAATTATTTTATTAAGCTCAACACCTTTTTCTTTAAATATTTCTTCCATTTTTATTTGAACTTTTTCAGCAGAAACTCCAAGTTCTCCAAGTTTATAATTAAGTTCTTCTATATAATATGGTTTATTTAATATTGTTTCATCAATCTTAATTACATCATTAACATTAAAATTCTCATCAGCTTTTCTCTTGTTAATTTCTTCAAATAAAGTTTCTATTTCTCTTTTTTGAGTTAATTTTAAATCTAATACATTACATAGATCTCCCAATCTGTCTATAAGAACTAATCCTACTAGATTATAAATATATTCAATTTCTTTATAAGAGAAATAATGATTAGTTTCTTCTTGATATTTATTTAAAACATTAAATAAATGTTTATAATTTAATTGAAAGTTTTTATCTCTTAAAACAGAATAAACTAAATCATATGTTTTTTCTTTATGTTTAATACTTTTATAATTGTCTGTACTCAAATAATATAGTAATCCTTTTTTTTGTGAATCGATAATATAATAATTATCTATAAGCCATTCTGTAGTACTACCAACACTTCTATTATCTTTGGTTAATTTTATTGCTTTCTTATAATAATTAAAAATAATTTTATTTTTATTAATAAATCTTTTTTTCAAATGCATTAAAAAAATCCTCCTATTATTCAAGAAACATTATATCATAATTATCTAAATTAGTCATTATTCAAAAAGAATGGTATAATACTTATAGTAGGTGATAATATGAGTGAACATATATTTAGGGCATATGACATAAGAGGAATATACGGAAGTGAAATTGATCTAGATTTAGCATACAAAATAGGAAGAGCTTTTGGAACGAAATTAATACTTGAACAAAAGTATATTACTATTGTTGGTTATGATAACAGATCTTCATCTGTTGATATATATAATAGTCTATCAAAAGGCATAATAGATAGTGGAGTAGATGTTATTAATATTGGTTTAGTAACAACACCGATGTATTATTTTGCGCTTCATATGTTTAAGGCAACTTCAGGAGTAATGATTACCGCAAGTCACAACCCAAAAGAATATAATGGTTTTAAAATATCATTTAATGGCAAATATAATGCTTATGGAGAACAAATTCAAGAATTTAAAGAAATGGTAAAAAAAGGAGAATTTAAAAACGGTAAAGGTACTATAATAACTCAAAATATTAAAGAGAGATATATATCATTTACTTTAGCTTCTATTAGATTAGGAAGTAGAAAACTTAAAGTAGTAATAGATAGTGGAAATGGAACATCTTCAATTGTAGTTAAAGATATATTTGATCTTATGGATTTAGACTATATACCTTTATTTACTGAATCGGATCCAAATTTCCCAAATCATCACCCAGATCCAAGTGTTAGAGAAAACACAAAAGATTTATCAGAAACTGTTATTAAAGAAAAAGCAGATGTTGGATTTGCTTATGATGGTGATGCTGATAGAATAGGTGTAGTTGATGAAAAAGGGGAATTAATCCCAATAGATAAGTATATGATTATAATATTGAGAAATATACTAAACAAATTAGACGACAAAAGAATATTATATGATGTTAAATGTTCAAAAGCATTAGAAGACGAAATAGACAAATTAGGTGGAATAAAATTATGTTCAAGAACAGGAAATTCATATTTAAGAGCAAAGATAGAAACAGAAAAAATTGAATTTGGAGGAGAATTATCAGGTCATGTATTCTTTAATGATAGATTCCCAGGATATGATGATGGAATATATGCGTCATTAAGATTAATAGAAATATTAAGTAATACCGACAAAAAAGTGAGCGAATTATTAGATGGAATTGAATTATATCATTCTACAGATGAAATAAAAATGGAAATTAATGAAAATAAAAAGCAATTCTTGATTAGAAACTTAATAGAATATTGCAAGGAAAAGAAATATAATTATTTAGACATAGATGGTTGCAAAGTTATATTTGATGACGGTTTCGCGCTCGTAAGGCCTTCAAATACTGGCCCCAACATTACATTAAGATTTGAAGCTAAGACAGAAAATAGATTGCAAGAAATACAAAAAGAATTTGAAAATAAAATAAAAGAAATATTAAATTAAATATTTCTTTTATTTTTCTCCTCTATTTTTAAATACAAGTATTATTGGAGTTCCAATTAAATCAAATGATTCTCTAATTTTATTTTCTAAATATCTTTCATAAGAAAAATGAATAAGATTTTTATCATTAACTTGAAATAAAAACTTAGGTGGTTGTGTTCCAATTTGATTAACATAATATATTTTTAAACGTTTACTTTTATATGAAGGTGGTTGATTCAATGATACCGCATCATGTATTACATTATTTAATGGACTAGTTTGAATTTCTTTATTCCAGTTTTCATAAGCTCTTAAAACTTCTGGCATCAAAGTATGAAGCCTTTTTTTAGTTAATGCAGATAAGAAAACTATTTGAGCATAAGGCATAAAAGCAAAATTATTTCTAATTTCTTTTTCAAATTCTTTCATTGTTTTTTCTGTTTTATCCCATTTGTTAACTACTATTACTACTGCTTTTCCACTTTCTAATGCATAACCCACAATATGTTTATCTTGTTCTATTATGCCTTCTTCTACATTTAATACTAATAAACAAACATCACTTCTATCAATAGCTTTTAATGATCTTAAAGCACTATATCTTTCTATGTTTTCATATACCTTACCACTTTTTCTAATGCCCGCTGTATCAATAGCTACAAACTCTTTTCCATCATATTTAAAAGGCGTATCAACTGAATCCCTAGTTGTATTAGGAGTATTAGACACAATTAATCTATCTTCATTTAAAATAGCATTTACTAAACTTGATTTACCTACATTAGGTCTACCAATTACACAAAATTTCAATATAGATGAATCGTATTCTATATCTTTAATATTATCAAAGTTTGAAATAATTAGTTCCAACAAATTATTAGTATTATCACCATGTTCTGAACTTATAGAAATATAATCATCATATCCATATTTATAAAAATCATATATATTTTCTTTTGCTAATTTATTATCTATTTTATTAATTGCAACTATAACCTTTTTATTAGATTTTCTTAACATCTCATTAATAATATCATCTTCTACTGTTAAACCGGTTTTTCCATCAACAATGAATACTATAACATCTGCTTCATCAATCGCAAGCTCAGCTTGTATTTTTATATCCTTATTAAACTCTCCACTTTCTAATGTTATACCACCCGTATCAATAAGATGAAATTTATGATCTCTATATTGACACATACTATATATTCTATCTCTTGTTACTCCTGGAGCATCATCTACTATAGAAATTCTTTTTCCAGCATAACGATTAAATAATGTAGATTTACCTACATTTGGTTTTCCTATTAATGCTACTGTTGGAATCCTCATAATATCACCCCAAAACTTTATAAATTATAGCACGATTATAAAAAAAAACATAGACTAATTAATCATCTATGAAATCTAAATATTTACCTATTATATCATGTGCTTCTTTTCTTCCTTCTTTTGAAACACTAGAAAATATTAACAAAGAATCACCTACTACTAAATCAATAGTATTTTTAATTTGTTTAATATTTTTATCTCTTAAGTTTTTCGATACCTTATCTGCTTTAGTAGCAACTAATACCACTTTCAAATTATAATACTTTAAAAAATTATACATAATAATATCATCTTTAGTAGGTTTATGTCTAAAATCAATTAACATGAATACTTCTTTTAAATTCTCTCTATTTTCAATATACTCTTCTATCATTTTCCCAAACTTTAATTGTTTCTTTTGAGTAGTTATAGCGTATCCATATCCCGGTACATCTACTAGATAATAATCTTTATTAATTAAATAAAAATTTAATGTTTGAGTTCTTCCGGGTTTATTAGAAGTTCTTGCCAAACTTTTTCTATTCATTAAAGTATTAATAAAACTACTCTTCCCTACATTAGATCTACCAACCACTAAAAATTCCGGCAATTTTGCTGGAGGATATTGACTTTGTCTAACTGCACTTATTACTATATCTGCACTTATTATTTTCATAAATTCTCCTTATATTTTTTTGCAGCCTCATCAAGTTCTTTGACTATTTCTTCAACTTGATCAAAACTTTTAATTCTAATACCACTCGCAAATTTATGTCCACCACCGTTATATTTACTTGCAATATCATTAATTACAGGTCCCCTTGACCTAATAGATACCCTTATTAAATTTTGTTTAACATCTTCTGAAAATGTAACCCAAACCAGTAACTCACTAACAAAAGAAAAATTACTAACCATATTTCCAGCACTGGCAGCATCTACTTTATACTCTTTAATTATATCATCTGTAATACATATATATCCAACATTATTTTCCGTAATAATCATATTCTGAGATATATATCCTTGCAATTTTAATTCATTTAAATCTCTCATATATACTTTTTCATAAATAATATTTTTATCTATATCATATTTATCTATTAAATCACATACTAATCTAATTGTTTTAGTACTAGCATTTTCATATAAAAATCTATTAGAATCAGATATTATTCCAATCATTATATGTTCTGCTGCTTCCTTATTCATTTCTAGTTTAGTATTTAAAGATAGATCCGCAATCATTTCACTTGCACTTGAATAATTATCATCTATCCATTCTATTTCACAAAATTTCTCATCAAAAGGATGATGGTCTATTTTTATAGTATTATTATATTTTTCAAAATTTTCAATATCTATTCTTCTCTTTATTGGAGTATCCAATACTATTAATAATGCTTTTGAATAATCAAAATCTTCATCAATATTATCTGTCTTACCAATAGACTTAAACTTAGCAGATCTACTACCTGCTGCGTATACTTTCTTTTTAGGAAAAGCATTCAATATGATTGATTTCAAAGCAAATTGTGCCCCCAAAGCATCAGGATCTGCTCCAATATGTCTTGCAATTACAATATTATTATAATTCTTTATTTCTTTGTATATTTCTTTATACATGGTACCTCTCTAACTAATTAATTCATAAGTTTCTCTAGCTATCATAAGTTCTTCATTAGTAGGAATAATATAACATAAAATATCAGAATTTTCACTAGATATCTTTTGAATTTTACTTCTTACATTATTTTGTTCTTTGTCAATATATATATTTAAACAGTTTAACTTATTTATTATTTCTTCTCTTACCATAGATGAATTTTCACCAATGCCCGCAGAAAAAACAATTACATCTGGTTTATCCAACAAAACATAATAATAAGAAACAAATGATACAACCCTATTTACAAATATATCTTGAGCTAATCTACATCTATCGTTTCCTAACGCAATTCCATCTTCTATTTCTCTAGAATCTCCACTTATTCCACTTATTCCTAAAAAACCACTTTTTTTATTTAAATCATTAGTAACTTCTTCTATAGATTTGCCCGTATTTTTCATTATATAAGACAATATTGATGGATCTATATCTCCACATCTTGTACCCATTGCTATTCCACCTAAAGGAGTAAATCCCATAGAAGTAGCAATAACTTTTCCTTTATCAATTGCAGTTATACTTGAACCACTTCCCAAATGACAAGTAATCACTTTTAAATCTTTACCTATTAATTCTTTAATAGAATTATATAAATATTTATGACTTGTTCCATGAAATCCATATCTTCTTACATTATATTTCTCAAACCATTCATATGGTATTGGATATACATATTGATTAGCATCCATTGTTTGATGAAAAGAAGTATCAAAAACCGCAACATTTTTAATATTAGGTAATAATTTTATTGATTCACTTATTCCCATTAAGTTAGCCGAATTTTGAAGAGGTGCCAAAGGAATATAAGATTCAACATCTTTTATTACATCTTCATTTATAATTACACTTCCTGAGTACTTACTTCGTCCTTGAACAACTCTATGACCAATACCTTCTATTTCATCATAATTAGATATTACTTTTAAATTTATTAATTCATTTAAAAAAATGCTTGTAGCAACTTTGTGATTTTCTAATTCAATTTCTTTTTTTATTTTCTCTCCATTTATTTTAAATGAATAAAAACTATTAGATTCTCCAATTTTTTCAAAATTAGCGGACACTAACACTTCTTCTTTAGGCATCTCAAATAATTGAAATTTAATTGTAGAACTCCCAGCATTAATACATAATATTTTCATATTTCCTCCATAAACATTATACCATATTCTATAGTAAATCTTTGAATGTATTATGTTCAGAAATAGTTAATGTTATTAAATTAGATATACTTTCATCTATTAGTTTTTCATATTCTATTTTTGATTCATATTCAATACACTTATCCAAACTTGGATTAATAACTGGATGAATAGGAACAAATATTGTACAACAATCCTCAAAAGGAAGAATACTTGTATCATATGTACTTATTCTTTTTGCTATATCAATTATTTCTATCTTATCCATACACGCTAAAGGCCTAATAATAGGAATATTAGTAACCTCATTAATAACACTAATATTAGATAAAGTTTGACTAGAAACTTGACCAATGCTCTCACCATTTATAATTACTTTTAAATCATACTTTTTAGCAATTATCTCTGATATTCTATACATCATTCTTCTCATTATAGTTATTGCATAATTATTATCTACTTTTTTATATATTTCTTCTTGTAACTTTGTAAAAGGTATTACAAATAAATTTATATCATATGAATATTCATTTAATATTTTACATAATTTAATTACTTTATTTCTGGCTTCCAAGCTTGTATGAGGTAATGATTCAAAATATATAGCGTTTATTGATATGCCCCTTCTAATAGATAAATAAGCCGCTACAGGAGAATCAATTCCCCCACTCATCATAAGTAGTGCTCTTCCATTACTTCCTACTGGATAGCCTCCTAAACCTTTATATTCGTTTAAATAAATATAAGTATTAAAAGAATCTCTTATTTCAACATTTATTGTTAATTCGGGATTATGAATATCAACCTTTTTATTATAAACATCTATTACATTACTTCCAATTATTCTAGACACTTCCATTGAAGTATATTTAAATCCCTTATGAGTTCTCCTTGTTTCAACTTTAAAACTATTAAACTCTTCTTTTTTTAGTATTTCCATTATAGAATTAGATATTTCTAATAAATCAGTATTTACAACATAAGATAAAGAAATTCCAATTATTCCAGGAATTTTAACTAATTTACTTATTATTAAATTTTCATTTTGTTCATTAGCAACATCTATATACATTCTAGATTTATATTTATTAATTTTTATCTTATATTCATCCAATGATTTTTTTACATTAGATTCTAATTTATCTAAAAAATAATTAATATTATCTTTCTTTGTAGATAATTCTGCATATCTAATCATAATAACTTTTTTCATAATTAATCAACTCGTTACAATTATATCATTATAAGTCAATAAAAAAAAGAGATTTCTCTCTTTAATTATGCAGCTTTTTGAAGGCCACCATCCGTTTCTTTGATAGCATCTTGTAAACCATGAAGAACATAATCTAATTGGTGTTCAGCTTTTTCAGCTCTATTTTTTAGTTCATCTACACTATTAGCAACATCATTTAACTCTTTAACTTTATTTTCCATTATTGTTAACTTGCCTTTTAATAAAGATGTTTCTTGATTATACTTTTCTTGAAACTCGCTTAATTCACCCTTTAATACAGTTAATTCGCCTTTTAATGCCACATTATTTGATTGGTGCTCTTCAACTTTACTAGTTAGTGTAGCTTCTTTTTCATTTAATTCATTAACTCTTCCATGCAAATATTTATTTTCATTAAGAGCGTCATCTCTTTCTTTTTTTATTCTTGCTACATCCGCAAACATACGTTCAATCATACCATTTGGTCCAATAGCAGACAAATTATCTTGATCTTTTGGTTTTTGAACTTGTTCAGTTTTTGTCTCACTCTCTTCAGCAGCAATTGGTTCTTCAACTAATGGTGCTTTTTCTTCAGCAACAATTGGTTCTGCAGCAACAATTGGTTCTTCAACTAATGGTGCTTTTTCTTCTCTATCAATTACTTCTTTTGATTTTTTAAAGTAAACTTTATAAATATGTGGAACACGAACAGTTCTTTGTTCATTTGTTTTTAATACGTATCTTGTTATATTAGTTGTTTCTTCATCTGCTGCAGTCATTACTGTTTCTTGAGTAGGTACTTCAACATTCATTGCTGCAATTTCAACTTCTGGAGTTGGTGTTGATTCTTCAACTACTGCACTTATTACCAGTTCTGGGGTTGACACTTCAACATTCATTGTTGCATTTACTTCTTCAGATGAATTAGAATCTACAGGTCTTGAACTCATTACTGGCTCTGGAGTTGGCATTTCAGCATTCACTGGTGCAATTTCAACTTCTGGAGTTGGTGTAGTTGAAGTTGCTACAGTTATCTCCGGCTCTGGAGTTGGCATTTCAACATTCATTGCTGGAATTTCAACTTCGGGTACCCGTTCTTGGTCTACTGCAACTATTACCGATTCTTGAGTAGGTAATCCCATATTTTGCATAACTGGAGTTTCCACTTTTTTCTCTACAATTAAAGAAAGATTTGCTAAATAATTTTTTAATAAACCTTTCATAGCATTTAATCTAGATAATATAGATCTAGCAGTTGATAAAACAGCCTTTTCAAAAGAACTTATTTTATCACTAATATCTATATAACTTACTCCTTCAATTACTAATGTACCTCCCATTTTGCAATCCTCCTTTTAAATTAATTACTTGTTTCTTCTTGACCAGCTTTAGCC
>JAAYGD010000037.1 GCA_012727915.1 Mycoplasmatota bacterium
AACCGTCACCGTTCCGTTTGTTACAGCTGTCAACAATCCTGTCGTGCTGATTGTTGCTATGGTGTTGTTTGTTACTGACCATGTTACTGCCTTGTTGCTAGCGTTACTAGGACCTACAAGAGCGCTCATCTGCAGTGTTCCAGCATTAGTTTCTATTGTTGTTGCACTACCATCTCCTGTAACGGTAATAGCACTAACAATAATAACTTTTACCGTAAATTTAATTGTGTAAGTTGTTTTTGTTCGATTTTCTGCTGTTACTACTATTTTTGTTGTTCCTGGTAAAGTAGTTGCATTTGTTACTAACGTTGTAGCTTTTATATCTGTTAGTTCTACTTCGATTGTTGGAACGACAATAGTTCCCGCTTCTAACTCTACATCATAAGTTAATGTAGACATAGAAAAACCAAGTAATTCTATACCGTTTATTTTTATTTTATTTAATGTTGAATCTGAACTTTTTACGTATGGTGATATCGTTACTTCTTTTGAAGTTCCTGCATTAAAACCGGTTTTCGCTGCATATCTCACTTGATAAGTTCCAGTTGACAAACCAGTTATTTCAGATCCTAATATTTTTTTCCATTCAGTTGATGTTTTCAATTTATATTCCATTTGAACAGTTGTTCCTGTAATTTTGCCATCATTATTAGCAGTTGATGTTGGCGCAACCCCTACTAATGCTTCTATAGGAGCATCTTGTGCTTTATTTAATGAAACTGTATTTGTATATTGTATATTAAATGTAGTTGGTAACTCACTTGGTGATAATATCTTTTTTGTAATGGTATTAATCCATTCACCTTCTACATTTTTATAAAGGATAATCATATCCTTTTCTGAATCACCTTCAATAGTCTTTGCCGCCAACATTATTCTCTCTGTTGTCATTGGCATATCTATTGTAAACTCATGAGTTCCAATAATATATGTTATATTATCAAAATCACTAGGTTTTCTATCTAATGCATTTATATTTAATATTCCAAAAATAATAAATAGGAATAAAAAGGAAGTTAATGTAATCGTTATTTTTTTCATAATTTCTCCTCTACTTACTTATACTAACTATAGTTCCATCATTTAATTTAACTTTTGATATTTTAGAATAATCCGTTTCATCCGCTAATATAGTGTCATGTTCTTCATGATATATTCCTATTAATCTTTCATCACTAGTCAGTACTGATTTAGCACCAACTACTATATTATTCTTCTTAACAGTTACTTTTACTTGTGGTGAGTGTTCTTGGAAGAACGATTTTTCTATTGTATATAAATCTTCTTCCCATTTAGCAGTTAATGTAATGTTATTATTTATATAAGTATTAAAGTTAAATTCTTTATTATTTAAAAACCAACCTTTAAATACATATCCTTTTCTTGATGGATCTTTAGGTTTAGAAACTCTATAACCACTTGTTAGAGTTACATTATTTACTAAACTTCCTCCATTACTATTAAATTTAACTATTAATTTGTTATTCGTATTAAGTGTTTCTTCTTTCTTTTTCCAGTTTGCTATTAAAGTAATGTCTTCTTTTATTAAAGTATTAAAATCATATTCTTTACCATTTAATTGCCATGATATAAATTCATATCCTTCTTTTTTAGGATTAGTAGGTTTCAATAGTTTTTTTCCTTCTTCTACTTTCATAGATGAAACTATACTACCAGAATCAGTATCAAAATTAACAGTATATTTCACAACTGTATCTTCATCAATCTTTTTCCATTTCGCTACAAGAGTTAATTTATCTGTAACTGGAGTATCAAAATCAAATAGTTCATCGTTTACATACCATCCATCAAACTCATATCCTTCTTTAACCGGTTCTTTTTTAGGTTTAACTATTTTACCGTCTTTTACTACAAATTGAGTATTAAACTTAGATCCCCCATCTGTGTCAAATTGTACTTTTACATTGTTATTGTTTCTAAATAACAAAAATAAAACTACAAGAACACCAACTAGTAATAATCCCCATAATATCTTTTTATTGAATGTTTCTTCTTTTTTCTTTTTCATATTATTTCCTTTCTTATAATTAAATGGCAAGAAGTTCTTCTCACTATTCAAATTATAACAAAAATATCTTTATTTACAATACATTCTTTATTTTTAATATAAAAAATAAAGCTTAAAAGCTTTATTCTTATTAATAAATTAATGGCGTCCTTGATTGGAATCGAACCAACGACCTACCCCTTAGGAGGGGGTTGCTCTATCCTACTGAGCTACAAGGACACAAAGACATTATATAAAAAAACACATTAAAAGTCTATTTTAATGTGCTAAATAATATAATAAATGAAGGTATTACTTTAGATAAAACTTTATAATTGAATAGTGATTTTGCTTTTAAAATAAATTCAAATACTCCTATAACTTTATCTATAAAGGATACTAAGAAAGATTCTTTATATTTAGGAATTGTAAATACTACTGGAAACATATGTTTATAAATAATATCTTTTTCTAAATCATTTAATTTAAAATATTTATTTGAATTATTTAAAGCTATATTATGATGATTTAACGCTAAATTATAAGACTCTTTACTAAAACTCTTTCCATTAGTATCAGCATAAAAAAAATCATGTAAAATTCCACCTCTAGCAACACTAACATAATCTAAATTATATTTCTTTGCTATTAAATAAGAATAATAAGAAACCTTAATCGAATGATCAAGTTTCTTTAATCCATGATGTAATGTATTTTGTGTTTTAATAAAATTTTTGTTTTTTATAATTGAATCTATTATATTTATAAAATCAATGTCATTATATATATGTTCCATTATTTCACTCTCTCTAATTTAAAAAAATCTAAATTCAATATTAACACTTTAGACTACTTTTGTCTATCATTTTTTATAACTAATGATGAGCTATTGTCAAATTGTAAAGTATTATAAAATTCTACAAATTCTTCATAATCTAATTCATTATATATATCTATAATATCTTCACATGGATAACCATAATCTATTATTGAACCCAAAATATAATCATTAACATCATTATGGTCTTCAAAATAATATATTATATTACTTATTAATTTTTTCTTAAATCTATTAAAATATTCTTTACTTAGTTTTAAACTATTAAATTTATCTTTAATATCAGTTAACAATACTTCGGGAACAGTAGTTTCAGCCATTATATATGCCAAATAATAATCATCAAAATCAGTAAACATTAAACCAAAGGGTGATAAAACTTTTTTGTTTTTTAAACAAGCATAGTAAAAATCTGATATCATATCAAAGTTTTCTAAAAATATTAATTGAAAATAAATTGATTGTTTAATCTTATTTAAATTAGTTTTTAACCTAGATTTAATTCCATAAGAAATCATTGGAGTACTAACATTCATATTAATAGTTTCATATTCTTTGAACACTTTTTCATCTTCAATATATTTTTTTAATTCATACTCTTTATTTTCAAATTTCTTATTATTTTGATTATCTTTTATTATTTTTATAGTATCTTCAACATCAATATTACCTGTAATTAACAAGTACATATTATTAGGTGAATAAAAAGTATAATAACAATCTTCTAACATTTCTTTAGTAATCTTTTTTATATCCTCTACAGTACCTGCGATATCATATTTAATTGGATGATTATTTACTAAATTAAATCTATTTACTTCATGCAATCTATAATAAGGATCATCTAAATACATATATATTTCTTGTTCTATTATTCCTTTTTCTTTTTCAACGTTTTCATAAGTTAAATGTGGTTTTTGAACAAAATCAATCAAATAATTTAAATTATCATTATACTCTTCTTGACCTTCAATTAAGTAATTAGTTACATTATAAGAAGTAAAAGCATTAGATTTTGTACCGCTTTTAGAAAAATATTCCATTGCTGATTCTTTTTCGGATTCAAATAATTTGTGTTCTAAAAAATGTGCTATACCTAAAGGATAATTCTTATATTTCAATTCATATTTATATTTAAAATCATTATAAATACTTCCATATTTAGTAAAAAAAGAAACATGATAAGTATTGGTTTTAGAAGTAGGATATAAATATACATTTAATCCATTGTCTAGTTTTTCATGATATATAAATTCATTTAATTTTTTAAATTCAATTTTTTTCATTATTAACTCCATATAAAAGTACAGTATCTATAAAAACTCTATTAGATAATAACTCAATGTCCTCTTTTTTTATAATATTTAACTCATTTAAAATATTTTCTATATCCCTGGGATAATTTAACAATTCATTAGGATAAATATAGTTGATAATATCTGTAGGATTATAATAAGTATTTTTTAATAATGAAATATATAATTTCTTTGAAGCATTAAACTCTTCATCAGTTATAACTTTCATATTATTAATTTGTTCTTTTATGATTGATAATACTTGTTTATATTTATTACCATCTATTCCAGATTCTATTATAAAAATTGAATCAGTCTCTCTTTTAGCGTTTGAATAATACGCAAGTGAATTCTTTTCCCTAACCTCTCTAAATAGTTTAGAACTAGAACCAACTCCTAATATTAATCTATATAAAGTAAATAAAACAGATTCTTGTTTTTCATCATAATTTAATATTTTTAATCCAATCTCTAATTTAGATTGAGATATACTCTTATCTTCAATAAATATTTCCTTTGTTTCATTTCTTTTTGAATAATTAGGAATATATAATTTTGAATATCTATTATTATTTATAAATAAACCTTTTAACTCTTTTTCATAAAAATTATTATCTATATTTCCTACAACTACAATATCTATTTGATCCTTTTCTATTATATCTTTATATAAACTTTTAATATTACTTAAATTAATACTATTAAAGTCTTCTAAATATCCCAAAAAATTATAAGATAAAATATTACCTGACTCCATATTATTTAATAACTCTTGTTTTGCAAACTTCTTTTTATTATTATAAAAAGATAAAAGATCGGATTCTACTATTGATTTTACTTCGTTCAAATACTCTTCATTATCAAAATTAGGATTAAACAATATTTCTTTAATAAACTCTATACCATCTTTTTCCATATTTATATCCGAATATTTAGGATCTAAAAATTTAATATTTATTATATCTTGCCTATATAAAGAAGGTTCAGGTCCAAATGAATAATTCATATGTAAATTATATAAATCTTCTTTCTTTTCTATTAATGATTTATAATCATATTTCTTTGTACTATATAGCATTAATTCAAATAATATACGAATAATAGTAATTTCTTCTCTTTTAAATTCTCTTCTAAAATTAATACTTATATTTATAGTTTTAAATATATCTGTATTAATAGTATGTAATACTAATTTATCTATTTCAATTCTTTTATAATTCATTTATTCTCCTATGTTTAAAATTGATTCTAAGGCCAAAATAATCATCATATTAAGAGATTTCTCTCTTTCTTCTTGTGATAATACTAAATCATGATTAATTGAATCTGATACCGTTATAATGGCTGAAGCATTCTTATTTAATAATCTAGCATTAGAAAATAATGCAAACGTTTCCATTTCTACTCCAAGACAATTATATTTATCAATCAATTCAGTATTATTTGTTTCTTTATAAAAAACATCACTACAATGAATATTTCCTCTTAATATATTAATATCCTTTTCTTTGGCTTTTTCCTCTATTAATTTATTTAAATAATCAGATGATTTAACAATATCTAAATTATAATCATCCAATACTTTAGCGTAAGTAGATTCACTACAACTATTATCTACCAATATTACATCCATAAGTTTTAAATCTTTATAAGCACCACAGGTCCCTATTCTAATAATATAATCAACATCATAAAACTTATATAATTCATATGAATAAATTCCCATACTAGGATTACCCATTCCAGAACCTATTACTGTTATCTTTTTACCTTTATAATATCCAGTATATCCAAGCATATTTCTAACATCATTTATTTCTATTGAATTTTCCAAATAATTATCAGAAATATATTTTGCTCTCAATGGGTCTCCTGGCATTAATACTATATTTGAAATGTCCTCTTTTTTAAATTCTAAATGTGGGGTCATATTACCTCCTTATTAATTAAATACATCTATAAATATGTTATCATTTATAACATAAATAAAAAAGAATATAAAGTTTGTTTTACATTATTTTCCAAACATGATTTTGTAAACATCTTTATAATCTTTAACTAAATGATATTTAATTTTCTCTTTTAAATAATCAGGTAATTCATTTAAATCTCTTTCATTATTATAAGGAATAATAATTTCTTTTATACCACTCCTATTAGCACCCAAACTCTTTTCTTTTAATCCACCAATTGGTAGAACATTACCTCTTAAAGTAATTTCTCCAGTCATAGCTATTTCTTTATTTATAGGTTTATTTGTAAATGCACTAATTAAAGCTGTTGTAAGAGTTATACCTGCACTTGGTCCTTCTTTAGGAATAGCTCCTTCAGGTATATGAATGTGAATATCACTATTTTGTAATAATTCATAATCTATCTTAAAATCTTTATGATGACTCTTTATATAACTAAGCGCAATTTGAGCTGATTCCTTCATTATTTCACCTAAAGAACCCGTTAATAACAAATTTCCTTTACCTTGATAATAAGTAATTTCTATAGGTAATATATCACCACCAAAGTCAGTATACGCTAAACCTACAGCAACTCCAACTTCTCTCTTAGAATCTTTTTCTCCAAAAAAATACTTCTTTTTTCCTAAATAATGTTCAACTTTAGAACTAATAATATTAGTATTAATTTCTTTTTTCTCTAATATTTCAGTTGCTATCTTTCTTAAAATAGTAGCAATATTCCTTTCTAATTCTCTAACTCCCGCTTCCCTAGTATAATTTCTTATAATAGTTAGTATAGAATTATTATCAAAAGTAATCTTGCTTTTTAATCCATGTTCTTCTAATTCTCTTGGTATTAAATGTTTTTTAGCAATATCTAATTTTTCAAATTCAGTATAACCTGATAAATATATTATTTCTAATCTATCCCTTAAAGGCTCAGGTATTCTTGATAATTCATTAGCAGTTAATATAAATAGTGAATTAGATAAATCATATTCTTCATCCAAATAATTATCATAGAAATATTTATTTTGTTCTTTATCTAATACTTCTAACAAAGCACTTGCAGGATCCCCTCTATAATCTCTTGTCATCTTATCTATTTCATCTATTAAAAATACTGGGTTTGATGATTTAGCTTTTTTCATAGCTCCAATTATTCTTCCAGGATTAGCCCCAATATAAGTCCTTCTATGACCAATAATATCAGCTTCATCATTAATTCCTCCAACTGATATTTTTACAAACTTTCTATTAATAGCTTTCGCTATACTTTTTGCTAAAGTTGTCTTACCAACACCAGGAGGGCCTACTAAACATATAATTGGAGTCTTTAAATCCTTACTCATTTGTCTAACTGCTAAAAATTCTATTATTCTAGTTTTTACTTTTTCCAACCCAGCATGAGTTTTATCTAAAGATTTTCTTACCTTTTTTAAATCAATTTCTTCTTTTGTAAAAACATTCCAAGGTAAAGATAACATCCAATCTATATAATCTCTAGTCATACCCATTTCCGGAGAATTAATATTCATCATATCATATCTATTTAATTCATTTAATAACCTTGTTTTAATCTTTTCATTAGCACTTAATTTATTTATTTCTTCTCTTAATTTTTCTATTTCATCATCTTTAACGTTTTTATCACCAAGTTCTTCTTTAATAATTCTAATCTTTTCCCTTAAAATAAATTCTTTTTGTGATTTATCTAATGTTTCACTTAATTTAACTTCTATTTTTTGTTCTATATCTAATATTTCTTCTTCTTTTCTTATATCTTCTATAATCATTATAGTTCTAGTATAAGGATTAGGAGTAATTAAATATTCTATTTTTCTTTCAATAGATAAAGGTAAAAAATTAGATACTAAATCCGCTATTTTAGATATACTATGTTCATTATTTATTATACCTAATATACTATTACTTAAATAAGGTGCTCTAGACAAATACTTATCTAAATCAACTTCTATTTTTCTTATTAAAGCTTTTTCATCTTTTGGAGAAAGCGCAAATTGAGTTGTAGGTCTAATATTTGCTATTAAAAATTCTTTCTCTTTATAATACTTTTCAATATTTACTCTTTTAATACCTTCAATAACAATTCTAGTTATATTTTCATTTATAGCTACATTTAATTTAATTTTACCTACAGTTGCAACATTAGGTAAATTTTTAAAATCTATAGTTTCTTCTAGTTGATCTATAGGAGTAATAATCAGTACTTCACTATTAAAATCATCTTCAGAATACTTTATAACTTTTTTATCTATATCATTTTTTATATCTATTCTAACTTCACAATGAGGAAGTAATACTTCACCTTTAAATATAATTATAGGAAGTGAATTCATATGTCCTCCTTTAAAAAGATTTAAGACTTATTATAAAAGAAAAAGTATCATTTGTCCATTAAAAATAACACTTTAATTAAAATATTTTTATAAAAAGAAAAAAGACATATTATTGTCTTATTCCTTATTATTTTCTTTTAAGAAATCTATTACTTTTTTAACTAATAAATCATGTTTCAAATAATCTTTACCACCCATAGCTTTTTCTACTTCTTCAGTAGACATTTGATATATTTTTGACATTTCTTCTAATTCTTTATCAACTTCTTTATCAGTTACTTTAATGTCTTCTAATTTAATTATTTCTTCTATTACTAATCTATATTTAACACTCTTTTCTGCTTCTTTTCCTAATTGCTTTCTTAAATCTTCCTCATTCATTTTAGTAAATTCTAAATATTGTTGTAAAGTAATACCTTGCATTTTTAATCTTTCTTCATAATTAGCAATCATTCTATCTATTTCTTGATTGATTAATTCTTCTGGAATATCTACTGTAACATTCTTATTAATTTCATCTAAAATTGAATCCACTAATTTATTATCAGCATCCATTTCTTTCTTTTCAGTTAGATTTTCTTTTACCTTTTTATTTAAATCTTCTTCTGTTTTAACATTTTCCATTGCTAAATCTAAAATAAAATCTTCATTTAATTCAGGTATTTGTTTGTTCTTAACTTCATGAATATTAACTTTAAATACAACTTCTTTGCCCTTTAAATTTTCAGCAGGATAATCTTCTGGAAATGTTACTTTAATATCTTTTTTATCATCAGTTTTTAAACCCACTAATTGTTCTTCAAATCCAGGAATAAAAGTTTTACTTCCTATTTCAAGAGGGAAATTTTCTCCTTTTCCTCCTTCAAATGGTTTATCATCTTTAAAACCTTCAAAATCAATTACAACAGTATCTCCTAATTCAATTGTGCCTTCTTTAATTACTATTTCTGCATATTGTTTTCTTAAATTTTCGATTTCTTCTTTCACTTCTTCTTTTGAAACTGATACTTTATCTTTTTTAACCTTTAACCCTTTATATTTTTTAATATTAATTTCTGGTGATTCAGTTACTGTAAAAGTTAACTCTAATCCTTTTTCATCTATTTTTTTAATATCTACTTTAGGTTGAACAATTGGCTTTAAACCACTCTTTTCAACTTCTTCATAAGCATTTGGGATAGCGTCATTAACTGCATCCATATATAAAGATTCTATTCCATACTTTTTAATATAAATATCTCTAGGAATTTTTCCTTCTCTAAAACCATCTACTTTTTTTCCTTTAACATTTTTTTCAAAAGATTTAGTTAATAAATCTTCCCATTTTTTTCCTTCTATTTTAACCGCTATTTCATGTACGTTTTTCATTTTTCCTCCTCTATAATGAAAAGACTATTATAAATATAATAGTTACTTAACTTCCAATATTTCTATATCATATTTTCCATTAGGACTTTCTACTGTTGCTACCATTCCAGCTTTCTTTCCTAATATAGCTTTTGCAATAGGTGATTCATTTGATATTTTGTTTTCAAAAGGATCCGCTTCTATAGAACCCACTATTTTATAAGTATCCACATCTTCATCTTCTATATATCTAATTTCAACTGTAGAACCTATTCTAACCTTATCTGTAGACTTTTCTTCAATTATAGTAGCATTACCCACCATAAATTCTAATTCTTTTATTCTAGACTCTAAAAAGCCTTGTTCCTCTCTTGCAGCATGATACTCAGCATTTTCAGATAAGTCACCTAATTCTTTAGCTTCTTTAATTGATTTAATTACTTCAGGTCTTTTATCTAATTTTAAAACATTAAGTTCTTCCTTAAGTTCTTCCAATCCTTCTTTTGTTAAATAAATTTCTCTTTTTCCTGCCATTTTTAATGCACTCTCCGTTCCTAATTCTTATACATATTACTATTAATTATTATTATTGTCAATATCAAAACTTAACTCTCATTATATCATTTTTATATACTTTTTTATCACATTTTATTTTTATTACTTGCAATGGATGATTTGCCATATCTATAAAGGTTTCATCTTCTTTTATATATTCTATTTTTAAATCAAATCTTTTAGTTTTTGGCCCAAAAATAGTTACTATATCTCCAACCTTAAAATAGTTTCTTTGTTCAAGTTTAATCTCAATACCATCATAGTCTAATACTATCGCAAGAAAATCTTTATTTGATTGCTCATTTCTTCCTAAATAATATTGTCCTTCTACTCCTGGTTTTGATTTAAAATATTGTGGAATAGCTTCTCTATTAGCACACCTATATAATTCATATTCCTCTTCATCAATATTTTCATCACTTTTTCCTTCAAAATAATCATCTATAATTTTTCTATATATATTTAATACAGTTGCTATATAATATACAGATCTCATTCTTCCTTCTATTTTAAAAGATGAAACTCCTATATCTATTAATTCTTTAATGTGCTTTACCATAGATAAATCTTTTACTGCCATTGAAAATTCTTCTTTAAATTCTAATTTATTTTTAAATTTATCAAATAACTCAAAATTCCATCTACAGATTTGACTACAACCACCTCTATTTGAATCTCTATTTGTCAAATAATTAGATAATACACATCTACCACTATAAGCTACACACATCGCTCCATGAATAAACGTTTCTAATTCTATGCTACTCTCTTTTTTTATTCTTATCATATCTTCTTTTGAAGTTTCACGAGCAAGTACTATTCTACTAATACCCTCACTTTCCCAAAACTTAAAAGCTTCATGATTAAGAGTGTTTTGTTGAGTACTAAGGTGTATTTCAATATCTAATTTTAATTCTTTTATTATATCAATAATTATTGGATCAGATATTATTACAGCATCAACTTTAGCATTATTTAATTCAATTAAATATTCTTTTAAATTAATTAAATCTTCATTATGAAATATAATATTTACTGTAACATATATCTTTTTATTATATGAATGAACATATTCTGATGCTTCTTTTATTTCTTCTATAGATAAGTTTTTAGCATTTGCTCTTAAACTATATTCTCTTCCTCCTAAATAAACTGCATCAGCACCATATAATATTGCCCACTTAACTTTTTCCAAATCACCTGCAGGCGCAAGTAATTCCGGCTTTTTCTTATTCATTTTTCACCTTATAAATAGTTTCCTTATATAGAAAACCTTTATTATTACTTTTTCTTATAATATTTCCATTTAAAGCTTCTATATAACTATCTACAACAATATTAAATTTATCCTCCAAATGATTTAAACCATTTAGAATTAAATAATCTATATTATTTTCTTTTAATACTTTTACTTCTTCTATACCATCAATTAAATCTTCTAATATATAAGTATTATCATTATTTTCATAAATAGTATAATACTTATCTCTTTCTTTTTCATATAAATAATATACATCATCTTTCTTATTTGAATTCATATATTTAAAATAATTAGTAAGTAATTCTCTTGAAGATTCAAACATAGGTAAATATCCATATATATATACAAAAATAGGTAAAGAAGTATTTCTTTTAATATTTATATAATCATCCAACATTAACTCAGTACTTAATATTGAACCTTTTACTCCTTTTTTGTACCAATAATTACATGTTTCATAATTAGTTCCTAAATGAAGTTGATTCCATATTAAATTTATATTATATTCTTTAACAATATTTAATAAACCTATATCATCATAAATAATACCTTTAATATTTAATTTACTTAAATTTTCTATTATTGGTTTTAATTTATCTATATCTTCAACAAACAAGGGTTTATTAATCGATATATATATTTCCTTATCTGTTAATTTAATTATTTCCTTTATTTCATCAATATTTATATCATAACTAGTAAAAACACTATAACCTTTTAAACCTATTATAAAACCATCAATATTTCTTTTATTTAAATTAATAAAATTATCTTTATTAATTGGTATTACTAGTAATTTACTCATTTTTTCTAGTGGATACTGACAATCCATCTCCAACTTTATAAAACTTAGTAATAAAACCATCATGACCTTTAATAAATTCAATATAATCTTTAATTTTATCCACCAATTTTCTTAAGTTCTTCTTTTCTATTTTTTCTTTAGATTCTACTAACCCATGAAATGAAATATTATCAGAAATGATAGTTCCATTCCTATTTAATTTATTACAATATTTTTCAAAATAATTCTTATATTGACCTTTTGCTGCATCTATAAATATTAAATCAAATTTACCATCTATATCAATATTTAAAGCATCCGCAAGTAATAAAGTAATTCTATCTTCTAAATGAAATGTCTTAATATTTTTTAAAGCTTCTAAATATCTATAATCATCTTTTTCAATAGTAGTAATACTAATACCCTCATCAACAAGTGCCATATTTATAGCAGAATAACCTATAGCAGATCCAATTTCTAAAATAGTTTTAACATTATTTTCTTTTATATATTTTTGAATAAACCTTAAACTTGATTTTTCAATTATTGGTATATTATATTCTTCAGCATACTTTTCTAATGCTTTCATCTCTTCAATCATATATCTCCCTTTGATTTATTAAGACGAGTATTACTCGTCTTCTTTATTAAACTTATTAATTAGTTCTTCTAAAGTTTTCCATTCCCTTTCATCTTTAATTTGCATTAATTTACCACTTTTATCATATATAGCACCATATGCTTTTATATTTTTATCAGAATCTCTTATATAATCCGTATATACAATATACTCTTTATTAGTCTCATCAGAATTCATTGTAAATAATACATCATACTCATTTATTTCTTTTTTTTTATTTTCAATCTTAATAGTAGTTTGATCCATTTTTTCTCCTATCTAAATAACTTTGTAATATAAAAGAAGCTGCTACTTTATCTACTATTTTTTTTCTTTTTTTTCTACTCATATCTGCTTCTATTAAAATCTTAGTAGCTTCCCTAGTAGTTAATCTTTCATCTTCTAATACAATATTTAAATTCAAAAAATTTTCCAAATCTTGTTTAAAAAGCAATGTAGATTCAGCTCTTTCACCAATTGTATCATTCATATTTATTGGATATCCTAATACAATTTCATCTACATTATTTTTTTCTATTATTTCTTTTACTTCATTAAATAAATCTTTATAGTCTTTTTCATATCTCAATGTTTTTAAAGATGTAGCAATAGTTTTGGTATTATCACTTATAGCAAGACCCAAAGTCTTAGTTCCAAAATCTAAACCTAATACTCTCATTTATTTAAAAATTCTCTTAATATTAGTTCTACGATTCTATTTCTATCTAGTTTCATAATCTTTTTTCTTGAATTATTATGACTAGATATATATCCAGGATCTCCGCTCATAAGATAACCAACTATTTGATTTATTGGATTATATCCAACTTCTTTTAAACTAGTTTCTACTTCCTTTAAAGTGTTTTCTATGATTGTATCATCTAAACTATCTACATCAAATAATTTAGTATTTGAACTCATATAATCACCACCAAATACATAATAGCATTTTTTTAATTTTTTTTCAATATTCAAAAAAGATTCAATAAATTTAATCATTGAATCTTCTACAAATTCTTCTATTACAATTTCTTCCCATTTCCATAGAAGTACATAAATTGTAATTCCCACCTTCAATTTTTAATGTTTTTCCATTTACTATAGAATCGCTTATCTTTTTTCTTGCAGATTCATATATTCCTTGAACCGTAGTTCTCGCAACATCCATAAATTTTGATGCTTCTTCTTGCGATAAATTGTTATAATCTATTAATCTTATTACTTCATATTCCTCATATGTCATAATTACAACATCAATATTATTATTATTTCCAAAAACATTAAATTTAGGACTAGAACATACTATTCTAGGTTTCACAGGTCTAGCCATAATTATTATCTACCTCTTCTGTTTTTTCTTCCTAGTCCGATTCTCAAACCTAAACCAGGTCTTTTTAAAGGTGTTTCTTTTTTATTTTCAACAGTAGGATTATCAATGTTTTTTTCTACAGTTAGATTACAATTTCCTAAACCTCTTCCAGTTTTCGGACCTAATCCTTCGGGTCCCATTCCATCTCTTCTTGGCATTTTGATCACTCCTTTCTTATAAATCTTTATATTTAGTAATAAGCTCAATCAATTTATTTTTTGAATATTCACCGCTTATTCTAATTATCTCTTCTCCATTTTTGTTTAAAAATATAAATACTGGTAATATGTTGCTAACATTCCATTTATGTGCAATATCATTATTTTCATCATAATCAAAATATTCGTTTTTTAACCAAGGATTTTCTTCTTCTATCTCTTTCCATCTCGGTTTCATTATTAAACATCCTGGACACCATACTGCTCCAAATTTTAATACTTTCATAATACCTCCTCAATACATATAAAACATAACATAATTATTGACATATGTCAATAATAAAAATAAAAGCACAAATTATGCTTTTATCTTATTTTCAATTTCTAATAATATTTCATCTAAATTATCAATTGAAGTTCCGCCACCTTGTCCAAATGTTTTAGAACCTCCACCATTACCATTACTCTTTGATGATGCTTCTTTAATTAATACTCCAGCATCAATATCTATATTTGATTTACAAATATAATTAACATTATTTCCTTTTACATTAGCAATAAATATAATTCCTTCATTAAGATGCTCAATTAATCTATCTACTAATACTTTTAACACATTCATATCATAATCATATACTTTAGTAACAACATATTTATATCTAGATTCTTTAACCTCATTTAAAAACTTATCAATATTGTTTAAAACTTCTTGTTCTTTTTCAATTTGATATATTTTTTCTAAATTTTTTATTCTATCTTTAACATATTCTAATTCTTTTCTATTATAAACAACATCTTTATAAGAATATGGTTGTTTATTATCTACATTAACATAGAATTCCAAACTTATTCCTTCTTTATTAGCTTCTTCTAATATGTTTTTACCTTTTTCCAACAATTTAATAATTTCATCATTATAAGGTTTAATAGCTTCATACATTTCATTTTCTATGTTTTTGTCAGTAGCAGCAAAAATTCTATATGTATTAGCACCAATTGTTTCGTAAGATTTAATAGCGAATCTATTAATATGTGAAGTATTATTAACATGAGTCCCACCACATAATTCTTTTGATGTATCCATAGTAATTACTCTTACAATATCATTATATTTATCTTTAAATAACGCAACTGCACCTTCAGAAATAGCAACATCTAAACCCTTTTCTTCTACAATTGTATCCTTATTATTAGAAATCATACTATTAACTAAATCTTCTACTTTTATTATTTCATCATCTGTTAATTTTTTTTCATATAAAAAATCAAATCTTATTTCATATTCATCAATTCTAGAACCAGCTTGATCAATAGATGAATTTAATACATCTTTTAATGCTTTATGTAATAAATGGGTAGCGCTATGATTCTTCTCAATAGAATCTCTTCTTTTAGAATTGATTTTAGCGGTTATTTTATCTCCTATATTTATTGAACCTTCAATAACATTAATCATGTGTAAATGTTGATGATTTGGAGCTTCAAAGGTATCTACAACCGCAATACTAGTATCTTTATTAAATAGCAATCCCGTATCTCCAACTTGTCCACCTTTTTCTGCATAAAATGGAGTTTCTTTTAAAACAACATAACCAACATCATTTAATGAATTTACTTTTTTATTATCTTTAAATAATCCAATTACAGTTGTATTTATTTCGTGTTTTTCATAACCCACAAAAGAAGATTCTTCTTTGAATTCAAGCAATTCTTGACTTTGAATATTCATACTATCTATAACCCTTCTAGAAGTTCTAGCAAGTTCTTTTTGTCTTTCCATACATTTTTCAAATTCTTCTTTATTAGTATTAAAGCCTCTTTCTATTAAACACTCAACAGTTAATTCAAATGGGAAACCATAAGTATCGTATAATTTAAAAGCAATATCACCTGATATTTGATTTGTTTTTGAACAATCCATAATATCACATAATTTTCTTTCACCAGACTCTAAAGTTTTATCAAATAATATCTCTTCTCTATGAACTAAATCCTCAATATGTTTCTTTTTATCAATTAAATTAGAATATTGAACACCCATAATGTTTACTACTTCTTCAACTAATTTATATAGAAAAGAACCACTTATATTTATTTTCTTACCACACCTATAAGCTCTTCTTAATAACCTTCTTAAAACATATCCTCTTCCTTCATTAGAAAAAGTAGCACCATCAGAAATTGCAAATACTATTGTTCTAATATGATCCGCAATAATTCTAAAGTTTCTATCATTTCCATATACTTTATTTGATAATTTTTCAATTTTTTCTATTATTGGCACAAACAAATCTGTATCATAACTAGAATCTTTTCCTTGAATAATGCAAGTCATTCTTTCTAATCCCATACCAGTATCTATATTTTTACTTGGTAATTCTTCATAATCTTTTCTCGCAACTCCATCTTTAGCATTATATGTACTAAATACATTATTCCATATTTCAACATATCTACTATTTGGAATATCCTCTTTTAATAATTTAATACCAAGTTTATTAGGATCATATTTTTCTCCTCTATCATAAAATATTTCAGAATCCGGCCCACAAGGACCTTCACCAATATACCAAAAATTACCATCAAGTTCTATTATATGGCTTTCTTCAACTCCTAGATTCATCCATATTTGTTTTGATTCTAAATCTCCAGTATAAATAGTAAAGTATAAAAGATTTTTATCAAAATTAAAATAATTAGAAGAAGTTAATAACTCGTATGCCATCCTTAATGCTTCATCCTTAAAATAATCTCCAATAGAAAAATTCCCAAGCATTTCGAAAAAAGTATGATGTGTTTCATCACCTACAGATTCAATATCATTTGTTCTAATACATTTTTGAGAACTAGCCATTCTTTTATTTTTAGGAACCAATGAACCATCAAAATATTTTTTTAATGGAGTTACTCCAGCATTATTCCACAATATAGTTGGATCATTATCAGGTATTAAAGGTGCAGAAGGGATAATATCATGATCATGTTCTTTGAAATAATTTAAAAATGTATCCCTAATTTCTTTACTCGTTTTCATTTGTAACCTCGAAGTTTTCAAATGTTCCATTTTCTTTTAATATCTTAGTTACTGTTTCTTCTGCTTTATTCAATTTATCACTACATTCTTTTGCAATCTTCATAGCTTTTCCATACTTATCAATAGCAGCATCTAATTTAACTTCTCCACTTTCTAATTCTTCAACTATTTTTTCTAATTCTTCTAATTTTTCTTCAAATGTTATTTCTTTCATATTTCCTCCAATTCTAATATATTAGCTTTAATATTACCATCTACTAAACTTATATTTATTTTATCATCTTTATTTACTAACTTAATACTATCAATACATGTATCATCTTTTTTTAATATTGAATATCCTCTTTTTAAAGCATTTAATGGATCTAATAGTATTAATTTATCTATCATATTATCTAAACTATTTTTATAATTAGAATATAACTTTATTGGATTTTTTAATATATAATTATTTTTTAAAACATTCAGTTCAGTATTTTTATCTTTTAATTTTATATCTATTAATAGATTAATTCTCTTAATAGAATTAATTATTATACTTTTTTTAACTTCATAAATATTTAAAGGATTTTTTAATATGTAGCTTGAACTTAATTGTTTTAATTTCTTTCTATAATCAATAATAAAGTTTTCCATTATATTACTTGCTTTATCTATTTGAGCATCTATATATATATTTAAATCTTCTATATTGGGAGTACAAAGTTCTGCTGCTGCTGTTGGGGTTGCCGCTCTAAGGTCTGCGACAAAATCAGATATTGTAAAGTCAATTTCGTGACCTACAGCACTTATTATTGGAATATTAGAGTTATATATTGCATATGCAACTTCTTTCTCATTAAATGCCCATAAATCTTCTATAGAACCTCCTCCTCTACCTACTATAAGTACATCTAGAGGATGAGTATTTGCTATTTCTATTTTTTTAGTTATATCAAATTTAGCTTCATTACCTTGAACTAAAGAAGGAAATATATATATTTCAGCGATAGGATATCTTCTTTTAATTGTTATAATGATATCTCTAATTGCTGCTCCTGTACTTGCAGTTACTACTCCAATTTTTTTAGGGAACTTTGGAATTATTTTTTTATGATTAGAATCAAACAAACCTTCTTTTTCTAATTCTTTTTTTAATTCTAAAAACTTCTTAAATAAATCTCCAGCTCCATCTAAATCCATTGAATCAACATATAATTGATAATTACCATTTGCTTCATATACACTTACTTTTCCAATTATTAATACAGAATCACCATCTTTAGGTTCAAATTTCAACCTTGAAGCTTTTGCATTAAACATAACTCCGCTAATTCTACTATTTTCATCTTTAATAGTAAAATAACAATGGCCAGAAGGAAATTGTTTTTTAAAATTTGATATTTCTCCCTTTACATAAACTCTATTAAAAAAAGGATCACTATCAAACATATTTTTAACTATTTTATTTAATTCAAAAACGGTTAAGTATTCTTTTTCCATAATAAACACCTAACATAATTATAACATAATCAATAATAATTACATAGTTCTTGCTAGTTCTTTTATTGCTTTAGTTTCAGAATCATATGTTGATGTATCTTCATATAAATCATGTATTAAAAAGTTCCCCGTTTTAATATTATCATCCAAAAAATAAATAAAACTATTTTTTTCTTTTATTAAAACATCCTTTGATTCGCTTTTTTCCACTTTATTAGAAAAAAATGAAACCAAAGTTCTTTGTATTACTGGTAATTTTTCATTAATATATTTACCTGAAAAAGCATCTTTAAGTTTGTTTATATCTTTAAATAATTTTTTAGATTCATCTTTATTTATTCCAAGCCATGATAATTTATCTATCATAGGAGTTATACCTTTATTATTAAAAAAAGCATCCTTCATAATATCAATTCCAACAATTTCAGTTAGCATACCAGCAATTGAATAATAAATTTTACTAAATTTTATATTTTCTGTTGCATCTGATTTCAATAATAAAGACATAAAACCTCTATCTAAACCAGTATGTAAATCATCACCCATTTCATTATTAAAATTGATAGTTGAAAATCCAGAATATACTATATTATTTTCTTTATCAAACTTTGTTGATGCAACATTTAATAATAAATATCTTATAGAATAATTTAAATAATTAAAATAATCATAATTATTGCTATAAGACTCATTACTCATTCCTTTTAAACTTAAGTTTATATAATTTCCTATTTGACTATATTCTCCAGTACATCCTTCTTTGTTTTCATAAAGATATATTTTTAAAGTTTTAATATTTTTATCAATGTTGCCTCCGCAATTTTCTGGAATTAATTCCTTTACATATAAAATAGCATCATTAATAATTTTACTTTTAATAAGCATAACATTTAACTCCTTTCAATTACGATTTATAATACTATATGATAATAAAAAAATAAAGCAATTTTGTTATTTACTGCTTTATTATTAAATATTTATATTATTTCTATGGAATTGTAACACTACAAGATACTGAATTGCCCGCATTATCACTTACAATATATGTTTTGTTAGTAATACTTTGTCTGTAAATTGCATAGTTTAAACCATCAAAAATATCTCCACTTGCTTTTATTCCACTTCCACCCAAATCACTTCTACTTAAATACACGATTTTTCCATATATATCAAAATTAGTATCATTAACTATTGCATCAGTAATTGCAGATATATCAGCTTCATCAATCAAATTGTTTCCGTTTGCCACATCACACTGGCTAGATATTAAACCACGATTTGTATTAGTTGTTCCTACAATATCAATACACGCTACTGAATCCATTATATCAATTTCTCCATCATTTGTTGGATCTCCATATTTATATTTTGTTGTAGAACAAGTAGGAGATGTTTTATCAATTCTTACAGTAACTGTTTTTGATGAACTTATAAGACCTTTTTCATTTATTGCTCTTACATTAATTGTAGTAACTCCTTCATTACTGACTAAAAAGTTATTACCACTAGTCCAATCCTTAGAGGTATCACCAGTCATACTATATTCATATTTTTTAATTCCTGATTCTTCATCTTTTGATCTACTAATTGTTCCACTTACTTGAACCATATTTGTCCACGATTCATAAACTTGAATTGTTGGAACACTTGGATTAGTTATATCTTTTGTTGAGACAACAGTATTTGTTATAGTTTATGTAAACAAAAATGTAAAACGAAGTTAATTTTTAACTTCGTTTTTTAATATATTATCCAAAACGGCATTTATTATATTTTTTACTTTATCATCAGAATATTGTTTTGATAATTCAATTGCTTCATCTATTACAACAACTCCCGGAGTATCAGTATAAAGAATCTCATATGTTGCTAATCTTAATATTGCTTGATCTGTTTTTCCTAATCTATCTATAGTCCAATTATTTAAATACTTATTAATCAACTCATCAATAATATTAGTTTTTTCTATAATATTATGAACACTATCACTTACAAATTCATTTGGTTCTTCTATTAATGATTTTATTATATTATCAATATCATAAGGAATCTTGTTAGAATCACATATGTATTTTTGATATAACGCTATCATTATTATTTCTCTTGATTCTCTTCTTGTTTTCATATCATCTACCCTTAGGTATCCCAAAAAAATCTCTAATAGTACGCGGTTCAAGTTCACCAAACTCATCATCTATTTTTTTTACATTCTTTTCACTTTGCATTTTTAAATATAATGCATCAAATAATATTTTAGGAATTTCTTCTTTGTTTGTTTTTATAAAATCATAAATACTATTATTGTTTTGGATAGAATATTCTGTAGCTAACATTATTAAATCTTCATTAGTAATATTATGAATCGCATCTTTATATAAAAATAAACTCTGCATTGTTTTTTGAGGAATTTTTTCAAAAAATCTAAGATCTTTAATTTCTTTCTTATCTTCAAAATCGTAAGTCAACAATAATTGAGCAATATCATCTTTACTAAAAGATTCAAAAAGACTTGTTTGAACTGGATCTCCATATGCTTTTTTATAAGCCGATTTTTTTGCCCATTCTAATCTTTCTTTTAAATCTATTTTCATCATTCTTTCTTTCAATTCGGGATAATTAGGCGCTCTATGATTAGGCCTTAAAAAATATTCTTCATTTTTTTCAAAATAATCATTCATATATTTATTAATATCTTCATTTTCTTTAATATTTTCCATAAAATCACTTCCTTAATGATTATATCATATTATTTATCTATTTCGTTTTTTAACTCATCTAATATATTTAAAGCTTGTAGTGGATTTAATTCCAATATATTAATATCTTTTAATTTATCTATTACTTTATTATTAGTTTTAGGTTCTTCTAATTTGAGATTTTCTTGAATATAGACATTACCTTTTTCTTTCTTTTCATATGATTTTAAAATGTTGTTTGCTCTATTAATTAAAGAATCTGGTAAATTAGCAAGTTTTGCAACATGTATACCATAACTTTTATCTATAGCACCCTCTTTTATTTTATGTAAAAAGATTATCTTTCCATTTTCTTCAAGTGCGCTAACATGTATATTTTTTATATTAGTATAATTTTTTTCTAATTCAGTTAATTCATGATAATGAGTAGAAAACAATGTTTTACACTCAATATTATCATGAATATATTCAATTATAGACTGTGCTAGAGCCATACCATCATATGTAGCTGTACCTCTTCCTAATTCATCAAAAATAATAATGCTGTTATTTGAAGCGTTTTTTATTGCATTATTTGCCTCAGTCATTTCAACCATAAAAGTAGATTCTCCACCTACTAAATCATCTGAAGCTCCTATTCTAGTAAACACTTTATCAAATATTGGAAGTGATGCTTCACTGCAAGGTACAAAACAACCGATTTGATTCATTATTATAGTTATAACTAAAGATCTCATATAAGTAGATTTTCCGGACATATTTGGACCTGTAATTAATAAGATATTAGTTTTTTCATCCATAAATATATCATTTGGTACAAATTCTCCTTCTATTACTTTTTCAACTACAGGATGTCTGCAATTCTTTATATCAATTATTCTTTCATCTATAATATTTGGTCTTACATAATTATTCTCTTCAGATACTATTGCAAAAGATTGCAAAACATCAATTTCAGATAATACTTTAGCATTATTTTGAATTATTGATATATAGTCTTTAACATTATTTCTTATTTCAATAAATAATTCATATTCTAAGTTAATTATTTTTTCTTCAGCTCCCAATATTAATTCTTCTTTTTCTTTTAATAAAGGGGTTATATATCTCTCTGCATTTGCTAAAGTTTGTTTTCTTTCATAATTTGCAGTTTCAGGAATATCTTTTATACTTCCTTTACTTATTTCAATATAATATCCAAATACTTTGTTAAATCCCACTTTTAAGTTTTTAATACCAGTTCTAGACCTTTCCTCTTGCTCAAGTTTTATTAAAAAATCTTTATCTCCTTTTCGAGAATCTTTTATTTCATCTAATAATTTGTTATATCCTTTTTTAATTAAAGAACCTTCTTTTATAGTAATAGGAGCATCTTCATTTATAGATTTTTCTAATAAATCATATAAATTCTCTAAATTATCAACAGAATCATAATAATTTAAATCTTTTAATATATTTTTAATATTAGGCAATACTTTTAAAGAATTTTTTAATTGAATTAAATCTCTAGCATTTGCATTTCCATAGGATATTCTTCCACATAATCTTTCCAAATCATATACTTCATATAATAAAGCTCTTAATTCTTCTTTTAAAATAAATTCTTCTAATAATTTCTCAACAATTTGATGTCTTTCTAATATCTTTTTTTTGCTAACAATTGGATTTTCTATCCAGTTTTTTAATAATCTACTCCCCATAGCAGTTCTTGTTTTATCTAATAACCATAATAAAGAATGATTTCTATTTTTTAATTTTAAACTTTCAGTAAGTTCTAGATTTCTTCTAGTATTTATATCCATTTTTAATATATCAGAATTTTCAATTATTATAGCGTTTTTTAAATGAGATAAGTTTCTTTTTTGAGTATTTTCAATATAAGAAATTAAATAGTTTATTGATTTAATATATCTTTCATCATCTATATTTAAATATAGATTTTCATATTGTTTCTCATAAATATTATCATAAATATTTATATTTATTTTATATTTATTTTTTAATATATTTAATACATTTATATTAAAATTATTATTAACAATTAATTCTTTAATTTCTAATGATAAAACTTCCGCGATTAAAGAACTATCTTCATGTTCTATTAAAGATACATATAAATCTCCAGTAGATATATCAGTATAACTTAATACATAGCAATGACTAAAATCTAATATACTTCCTATATAATTATTAGTTTTTTCATCTAAAGAATCTCCATTCATAATAGTTCCTTTAGATACAACTTGCAAAACTTCCCTTTTTACAACACCTTTAGCATCTTTAGGATCTTCTACTTGCTCACAAATCGCAACTTTATATCCTAAGTTTATTAATTTATCTAAATATACATTTACAGCATGATGAGGGACCCCACACATAGGAATTCTTTCATCTAAACCCGCACTTTTACCAGTTAGAGTTAATTCAAGTTCATGTGAAACATTAATAGCGTCTTCAAAGAACATTTCATAGAAATCTCCTAGTCTAAAAAACAAGATAACCTCTTCATAATTATCTTTTATTTCCATATATTGCAACATCATAGGAGACAATCTTTTTCTATCCACTTCATTTCTTTTCATATAAAAATTATATCATAAAAAATATTAATAAGCATAAATAAAAAAGATAGAATAATCTATCTTTTAAAATATTATTAATAATAAATGTATCTTGTGTTACATTGTTTTTATTAAATTAAAGTTATTGATAACAAGTGTAATAACAAGTATCATAACATGTGTCATAACATGTATTATAACATGTACCATAACATGTATTATAACATGTGTCATAACATGTACCATAACATGTGTCATAACATGTACCATAACATGTGTCATAACATGTATCACATTCATAAGATCTATAACAAGAGCCGCTAGCATAATGAGAAGAACCAAATGTTTTTACACAGAATGCACTGCATCCGCCCGCACTAGTTATAGAGTAATTACAACCATAGTTTGATTTTACCGGATCATAGCAATAACATGTGCCAATATAATCCCAATAACAATTACAATCATGTGCATTACAACTATATGGATTGCAACTATATGGATTACAACTATATGGATTACAACTATATGGGTTACAACTATACGGATTACAACTATATGGGTTACAACTGTATGGATTACAATTATGTGGATTGCAGTTATGCGGATTACAATTATATCCATTACAATTATAAGAAGATACTGTTACCTGACAAGCTCCACTATTTCCCGCAACATCATATACTATATAAGATCTTGTAGATGTAACATTATAAAATGTTCCCGCTCCACTTGAATATCCACTTCCTCCAGTGTCAGATGCAGTTACCGTTACTGTTACACCTGATGTTGAACCAATATTTGTCTTTGCTGTTGAACAAGTTGGTGCTGTTTTATCAATTCTTAATGTATACATATCTGAAGATACACTATAATTTCCTGCTGCATCTAATGCTCTTACATAGAAGTTCCAATTCCCTCCCCATGTTATTCCCCAATTCGTAGGCATTGCTGAAAAGTTTACATTATCATGAGAGTATTGATAACTTGTTACTCCTACTACATCTGATGATGATTGTATTTGATATATATTTCTATTTGTCCATGTTCCACTTGGATATATTGCTCCAGATGTAGAATCATATCTTAATGTTACAGTTGGTTTTGTTGGTCTATCTGTATCCGGATTTGCTGCACATGCTGATGTTGCTCCTGCCCATACTCCTCCTGATGCTCTACTACTTGCGTCGTATGCTGCGACATGTATCCATGAATAGTATGTTGTTCCAGTATAACTTCCATTTGCTTTTAAATATAATGGATTCATATTTGATGAGAATGATGTTCCATCTCCACTCCATCTAAATGGATCTGTTGAGCCACTCCATGCTGATATTTGAGCTGCTGTTGGATATACTCTTGCTGTATCACTATTCCAACTTGATACATTTCCTAAATCTCTTGATCTATATGCCGTTCCATCAAATATCCATATTCTATATCCTGCTGCTCCTGTTACAGCATTCCAACTTAAACTTACTGTCATACGTCCACTATTTACTGTACCAGTTCTTGATATTGCTGTAAATGTTGGTGATCCTAATGTATTTCCACTTACTGATGATGTTTGAGCTGATTCTACTAATGTTGCACTCCTTGCTTTTACTTTATAATACATTGTAGTAGACGTTGCTAAACTTCCTTGTACATAACTTGTTGATGTTGTTGTTCCAAGTTCACTAAATGTTACATTATCTGTACTTGAATATACTACATATGTTGTTCCTGCTGGATTTGAATTTGCATTCCAACTTACCGTTATTTGTTGTCCTTGTGCTGTAGTCCCTCTTGTTGCTGCTAATGATGTTGGTACATTTACTGTTGTTGCTACACTTCTACTTCCTGTACCTATATTTCCTACTGCATCAATTATTTCAAATGATACTGTATATGTTGTTCCTCCTGCTAATCCTGTATATGTATATGATGAACTTGCACTTGTTGTTACTAAACTTCCATTTAAATAATATTTATATGATGATATTCCTGAACCAACTTCATTTACTCCTGCTATTGATAATGCTATTGTTGTTGGTGTTGGTGTTGTTGCAAAACTTGTATATGTTGGTATTGTCTTATCTATCTTATATGCGTTTGCTACACTGCATGTTGTTGGTGTGCTTAAATTATTTACATTATCTACTGCTCTTGAACATAATGTATATTGTCCTGTTGCTGTAAATGTTGCTGTTCCTCCAGACGTTGATGGTGTACATGTTGCTCCCGTTGTTGTACTACAATATTGATAATATCCAAATCCGGATTGAGCATCTGCTCCTCCTCCTATTGTTATAGGTATATCTGCATTTACCCAATCTCTTGATGTTGGTGTATGTGTTGTTACTGCTGGTGGTGTTGTATCTACTCTATTTATTGGTGATGTACATACTAATGTATTTAATGATCTATCACTTATTGTTACTGTACATGTATTTCCATGTGCTGATCCCGTTGTACATGGCCCACCCGCTACATTTATTCCTGATAATACATCTGTACTACTTGCCAATGTAAATGTTTGTGTTCCACTTGCTTTCCATGGACTTGGATTTGGTGTCCATGTTCCACATACTGGTGCTGTTCTATCGTATACTACTGTTCCTCCACTTAGTCTTATATCATTTGATATTCCAATATTTCCTGCTCTATCCATATATTCTGTTATTAATCCTACTACATCCCCTTGTACTAATGTTGATTCTGCTATTGGTATTGTATATGTCTTTGTTACTGTTGATGTATTTATTCCATTTGTTGTTGTTGGTGTTCTTCCATGTATTGTTGATGTTAAACTTCTTACTGGTTCTGTAAAGTTTGTTGTCATTGTTATAATATGCCCATTCTTTGCATACTTATTAAATGTATTATTTGATATTATTGTTGTACTTGTTATAAGTGGTTTTATATTGTCATATACTACTAATCCCCCACTTGTTACATTTGTTGCTTCTATTCCTTCATTTTCATATATATCTTCATAATCTTTTACCAATACTGATAATGCTTGGCTTACTAATAAACTCTCAAATTCTGGTATTTCATATGTTGCTACCCTTGTATTTCCGCTTCCTGTTACTGTTGCTGTTCTTCCTCCTATCAATACTGTTGGATCTGTTACTATCTTACTAAATGTTAAATTTAATGTTACTGTCTCTGAATTCCTTACAAATTTATTGTGATATATATTATTACTCTCTGCTATCGCTACTGTTACTGCTGGATATGTACTATCTACTACATTTACTACTCTTGTTACTGGATCTCCTACATTTCCTTCATTATCTGTTAAAGAATATGTTAATGTATATGTTCCTATTACATCCTTATTTACTGTTCCTGTTACTACTACTAAATCTGTTATTGTATTTCCATGTCTATCAAACGCTACATATCCTGGATCCACATATACTTTTCCTTGCAACAAATAATATGGATCTTCTCCCAATAATATTATTGTTGGTTTTATATCTTCTGTTAACAAGCTATCATATACTATCTCAAATTTTACATACAAATCTTCTTCTAATGTTACTTTTACTCTTGCATCTACACCTAGTTTTGTTATATCTTCTTCTTCTATTAACCCTATATTTTTTAATGTTTCTAAACTTATTATTGTATAATTTCCTACTATCTTTAAATCTTTTGTTACTTCTTTATTATTTATTGTTGCATAATCTCTTGCTGCATCTAATACTAATTCTTCTGTATAACTCTTTGATAATTCATCTGAATTTGTTACCATTCTTCTTATACTTGGAGTTGCTATTAAAACTACTACTAAAAGTACTAGTATTGTTGCTAACATCTCTATCATTGTAAATCCAGATTTTTTTGCTTTTTTCATAAATATACTCCTTAAGAAAAGTTATACTTCGTTTATATCACATAAAACGTTATCGGTTTGATAAGTACCACAAAAAATACACGGAGTGTAAGTATAATTTTCAGTATGAGTTTTAGTAACATATACATATCCTACACAAAGTGAATTATCAGTTAAATCATAAATTTTAGATAAATAATTGTTATTAGTTAAATCTAATAATCCAATCTTTATTCTTTCATTTAGTATTTGAGGTAAAGCAATATTATTTTCTAAAACATAATTATTTGATGCTTTTATTATTTCATTTTCTTTTACAGCGTAAGTCTTTAACTTAGTATCATCAATGGAAACAAAAACATTTGGAACAATTATTGCCATTATAATTCCTAATACAATTAAAGTTGCTAATACTTCAACTAAGGTAAATGCTTTATAATTCATATGATTACCTCTATTTTCATTCTATTTTTATTATATCATTAAAATAAAAAAAAACAAGAAAATCTTGTTTATTTTATATGGTAGCGAGAGAGGGGATCGAACCCCCGACCTATCGGGTATGAACCGATCGCTCTAGCCAGCTGAGCTATCTCGCCTTATATATGGTGCTCGTATTCGGACTTGAACCGAAACTCTCTTTCAAGAAATAGATTTTGAGTCTATCGCGTCTACCAATTCCGCCATACGAGCAGACAAAAAGATTATATCATATCTTTTATCTTTGTAAACCTTTTTTCACTCTTCTTTATACTTATGTGAAAACAAATCAGTTTCTTCATTTATCTCATTTTCTTTTTCTATTTTAGGCAAATCTTCAATAGATTTTAATCCAAAATAATCAAGAAATTCATTTGTTGTTTTATATAATATTGGATTTCCTATTGAATCTTTTCTACCACTTTCTTTTAGGAACCCTTTTAATACTAATTTCTTAATTAAACTAACACTGTTAATACCTCTAATTGTTTCTACTTCCATTCTAGTTATAGGTTGATTATATGCGACAATTGCTAATACTTCTATAGCTTGTTCAGATAGAATATTCTCACTTTCTTCAATTAATTTTTTATAATAATCTTTATGCTCCATTTTTGTGGTTAATTTTATAGAATTACCTAAATAATCAATTCTTAATCCTCTATTATCTTTTTGATACTCTTCTTTTAAATCCAATATTAATCTTTTTGTTTCATCTTCACTTATATTTAAAACACTAGATATTAGGTCTATCGTAATACCATCATCTCCAACTACAAACAATAATCCTTCTAAAATTGCAATCATATTATACTCCCTTTAAAGAAATGATTATATTATCAAAATTTTTATCTTGTATCATTTCTATTTCATCATTTTTTGCCATTTCTAATATTGATAAAAAAGTTACTACTATAAATGATTTTTCTTTAATTTCAAATAAATCAATGAAATTAATTTTAATTTTTTCTTTTAATAATTTTTTTATACTAATAATTCTCTCTTTAACAGAAAACTCTCTATTTGTAACTGTTGTTTTAAGTGGTTTTTCAAATTCTTTTCTATCTAAAAAATTACTCATTGCTAATAACAAATCAGATAATGACAAATTAGTATTCTTTATTTTTAATCCTTCTATATAATCATCATAATTAGATGGAGATTTTGTATATATTTCTTTTCTTCTTTCTTCTAAGTTTCTAAAAGAATCCGTTACCTCTTTATATTTTTTATATTCAATCAATCTATTAATTAAATTATCTTTTGGATCTTCTTCATATTCATCCTCAATCACTTCTTGAGAAGGAAGAAGAGCTCTTGATTTTAATTCTATTAATTCAGCAGCCATAACTAAATAAGTAGATGCTACATCTAAATTTAAATCTTCCATTGCTTTAATATATTCTAAATATTGATTTGTAATATCTACTAAGTTAATTTCATAAATGTCAATATTACTCTTTTTTATTAAATGCAACAATAAATCTAATGGACCTTCAAAATCATTGATTTTTACTTCATAATTCATACTATACTCTCTTTTTTAATTTTGACTTAATCTTATCAAAAATAGTGTTTCCAAATATTTCATAAAATGATTTGTTCTTTATCATTATTAACATATATATAATAGTTCCAATTATGGCATAAACACCTGCGATAACAAATGATATCAATCTACTTTGAGTTTCCATTGGAATAATAAATTGCATTAACATCATAACTATTACCATAATAGTAGTACCAAATAGAATTTGTCCAATTTTTTTAAAAGAACTTTTATAATTTATATCAATTTTATTTTTTATATAATAAAAATTAATTAAAGCTGATACTCCAAATGCAATAATAGAAGATACTGTTAATCCATGAGCTGGATGCATTCCAATATATTCCATTAAATTCATCATAGGAATATTAAATATTAGTTTCAATATTAAACCAATAATTCCTGTTACTATTACTATTTTAGACATTGAAATACAATTTAAAACAGAACAAGTAAGATTATAAACTACTACAAATATTGTTCTAATTATAAAAACTTGAAATATTAGTGTTCCCAATTCACTATAACCATAAAATACAGTCCAAATAGGCTCTGATAAAATCGACATCATAAATACTAAAGGGACAACCACAAACAATAATGCTTGAATACTAGTATTAACTTTTTTTCTAATGTCTTCTTTATCTCCTTTTGCATAACTACTATTAATATTTGGGATCATACTTACTATTATTCCTACAGAAATAGAATATACAACTGCATCTAATTTTGTACCCCAAGTAGATATTATGCTAGTTACAGCTTCTGCATCAGTTATTAAATAACCCAAATTAACCATAGTTTTATTTAAATTTGCTAAATCAACAAACTTATAACCAGATCTAACTACATCTATTAATATAAAAGGAACTGCATAAATAATAATCGTTTTAATTATATGTAATGCTTTAATTTTCTTTTCTTCTTCTTTTATTTCACCTATCTCTTTTATATTTTTTTGTTTTTTTATTTTCAAAAATAAATATAAATACGCAAATAAAGCACCAACAGTTGCACCAAATACAGCAACTCCAACTGAATAAGTTAATCCAATTTTAAATACATACAAGGATAAATAAATACCAACTAACAAAAATGTAACTCTTGAAATTTGTTCAATTACTTGACTCAATGAACTAGCAGTAATATATTTATGTCCTTGAAGATAACCTCTTGAAACACTAAGTATAGGAACAACCAATAATGCTGTTGCAATTACTCTTATTACAAAAGATACTTCTTCTATTGTATTTCCACCTTTAATGTCTCCAATAAACATATAACCAATTTGTTCTGAAAAAACAAACATAAGTATAAAGCCTATTAATCCCAAAGTAGTAATAAATATTTTACCAATTTTATATGCTTTTTCTTTTGCATAATGATACTCTAAAGCTTCATATTCACTAGTAATTTTACTAATAGCAAAAGGAACTCCCGCAATAGAAATTCCTAAAAATAGAGAATATATAGAGTAAGCATATCCATATAATGCTCCTCCTTTTTCTCCAATCATTGGATATAATATAATAGCATATAAAACTCCAATTATTCTACTAATTACAATTGAAGATGTTGCTACAACTGCTCCAGACATAAAAGAATTTTTTTTCATTATAATCACCTTCTAGATTTGTAATAATGCCCCAAAAACATATACAATAAATATATTAATATAATTGTTACAAGCATTACAATAATAATCTTAAATAACAAAATATCAATAAAGTTTATTATAGCATATCCAACAACTAATATAAAAGAATTTACAATTGAAATACTTGTATATAAACCTCTATATTCTTCTTTTTTAAAGTTTAATTTATATTTAGATTCCAAATATATTATTTCCATTATTTTTTTACCAGGTCTATATTTATTTTTAAAATAAAAATAAATTCTATAAAAAATAAAAACAAATATAAAAATTATACTGTAGATAACAAAATAATCCATATATCCTCCTTTATATTTGTTCTATATATTCCAATAATTTAATGAACATTCTAATAAATTTTTCTTCCAAACCTTTTTTCTTCAATTTTCTAATAGATATTCTCTTCTTTTTAATTGTATTATTAGAAAATAAAATACTACTTATTTCATCTTTTAAACTAGTTTCTATTGATAAATCACTAATGATTTCATCAATATCTTCATTTATTAACCTTACTGCATCTATCTCTATTGCTTTACCTTTACATATTACTGTCAATTGACCAATTGTATTTACATCTTTAACTTCAATAATGAAATCTCTTTCATCTTCATATGAAGTAAATGGCATAATAGTGCCATCAAAATTAATAGATATATCACTAGTTTTTCTAGTATTTCTAAACTTAATTCTATAATTTCTTTTATCAGGAATAATTCCAGCTTTTCCTTCAACTGCTCTAATTATTACAGTATAATTATTTTCTTGATAATTATAATCTATTGCTGTTTTTAAATAATCTCCCTTTTTATAAAGATTACTCGTTCCATCATCTTCATACAATTCATAAACATTACTTCTTCCTTGAAAAATATTTATATCTAAAAATGTTGGTGATACTGGATTATTACTTATACTCCTTGCCATAGGAATAACTGCACCACTTCTTACAAATACTGGATAATCTTCATCTTTAAAAAATGATACATGGCTTCTTTCACCCGGGAATTTTTTTCCGGTTTTAAAATCATACCAAGTTCCTTTTGGTAAATAAAACTTATGCACTACTCTATTCATTATTTGATCTTTCTTTGAAGTAATTGGACAAATTAAAAACTCTTTTCCAAAATAATATTGATTCTTAAATAATGCATCATCATATATTTCTATATTTTTATAATATAAAGGTTGAATAATAGGAAGACCATCTTTATGGTATCTATATGCTTCAGAGTAAATATAAGGAATTAACTTATTTCTAAGTTGCATATATTCCTTTACAATTTCAAAAGTTTGAACATTCCATCTCCATGGTTCTCTTTTATAATATCTACCTTTGTCTACATGTATTCTAAATATTGGACTAAAACATCCTAATTGAATATATCTAGTATATAATTCTCCATCTTCTATTCCCCCACTAAAGCCACCTATATCGTGACTCCACCAAGAAATACCAATATTAGATGCACTAGAATAAGTTTCTGGTAATAATTTTAAAGTATTCCATCCCACCTTAGTTTTACCGGAATATAAAATTCCATATCTATGAGAAGAAATCATTGGATTTCTTGCAATATACATACCTCTTTTTATATCGGCTCTTCCTGAATCTAAATATCCATAATGACTATTAGCAAAATAAATATTTGTGTTAGTATCATCATGAAAATCATTCCAAAAGAAATCTATTCCTATACTTTCTAAAGGATGAATTAAAAGCTTAAAATATACATCCAAAAATACTGGAGAGTATGGTGCATACTTAATAGGTACCCCTTCCAATACATTTATATATTTTCTCGCTTCATTATAATTAACTTCATTAGGTAATATTCCTTCTTTTGGATTAACATTTAAACCTATTCTTATACCTCTATTATGAATGTTTTTTATAAATACTGTTGGATCTTTAATCAATTCTTTATTAAATGAATATCCAGTTTCCAATTCTTTTCTTCCATTATACTCTCTACTATGCCAATCCTTATCTAATAACAATACCGATATAGGAATCTCTTCTTTAGTAAACCTTATAAATAATCTATTAATCATATCATCATTATATTTAAAATCTTTACTCCACCATATTCCAAAAGCATATCTTGGTAACATTGGAGGTATACCAGTTAATAAAAAATAATCTTTTAAAATACTAGTAAAATCATTTCTATACATAAATACATATATATCTATTACTTCTTCTTTTCTACTTGCTAAAGATCCATCATCATTTACAACAAATGTATTAGAATCATTAATAGACGCAAAACCATCAGTAGAAAACAATCCCTTTTGAAATAATATTTTTTTACCATCTAAATTTAACATATTAGCATTAAAATTTCTAACTTCCGGATTTGTATAATACCAAACTTTATCAGTACCTTCTAAAGTTATTCTTAAGTTAGAAGTTGATTTAATATCACTATCTTTTACATAAGTCAAATTAAAATAATTAGTACTAATATCTAAATATCTTTCATCTTGTTTAATATTAAAATAAGGTACATCAAAATTTCTAAAGAGCGCAAATTGAGTAGGTCTATCATTAAATATACCTTTTTCACTATACTCTATTCTTAATAACTTATCAGTTAATACAGTAATTCTATATTTTTTTCCCTTAAAAACAGCCTTTTCTTTAGAAATGGCTTTTTCTTTATCAAAAACAAATTGTGCTCCCAAATCATACATTGAATCACCCCAGTTATTCTATGATATAAATATATCACATTTAAATACTTAAAACAATAAAAAAGGGATTAACCCTCAATTATTTTGACCACTTCCTCTTTATCACTAAAGTGATGTTTAGTATCTCCTATTATTTGATAAGGCTCATGGCCTTTACCTAAAATCAACAAAACATCATTTTCTTTTAATAGACTTACTCCTTTTTTAATAGCGCTAACTCTATCAAATATAATTTCAAAGTTATCTTTATTTAAATCTCTAACAATATCATCCATAATTTGTTTTTCATCCTCAAATCTTGGGTTATCATTTGTAAAGATTACATAATCAGATTTGTCAGTAGAAATTTTTCCCATAATAGGTCTTTTTGCTCTATCTCTATTACCACCACAACCTACAATTGTATATACTTTTCCCTTTTTATATTCATTAATACTATTTAATATGTTTTCTATAGCATCAGGGCTATGCGCAAAATCAATAATTATATAAGAATCTTTATAATTGATTAAATCATATCTTCCATCAGGCGCTATTAATTCTTTAGTTTTTTCTAATATTAAATTAGAATCAAATCCAAACTTTAATGCACTAATAAATGCATTCATATAATTATAAATATTATATTTTCCAGGAAGCAACAATTCAACATCATATATTTTACTTTTATTTTCTATTTTAAAATTTGCTTCAATTTTAAATTCAGAACCATTCATATGTAAATGTATATCATATATTTTAAAATCACTTGAGGATTCTCCATAATAAATATTATTATTTGTTTCTAATGCAAAGTTTTTATGATGAGGATCATCTTCATTAATAATTGCTAATCTATCTCCTCTTAACATTTTAAATAATTCTAACTTACAATTCATATAATTTTCCATAGTTAAATGATAATCTAAATGATCTTGAGTTAAATTAGTAAAACAAGCAAGATCAAATTCTAATCCTGTTACTCTTCCATATGATATAGCTTGACTACTTACTTCCATTACAATAGTCTTTATATTTTTTTCTTTACACTTTAAAAACATTTCATATAAATCAGTAATTTCTGGAGTAGTATTGTCTAACGAAACACATTCATCTTCTAAGATAAAACCAATAGTACCTATATATGCTGTCTTATGCCCCAATTTATTAAACAATTGATATACTAAATAACTACTAGTAGTTTTACCATTAGTACCCGTTATTCCAATAAATTTAATATCTTTCAATTCATTATAATAAGTATCTTTTAAATATTTAGATAAAAAATCTTTTGTATTATCTACAATAACAGTTTCAACACTATAATTTCCATGCTCTGCGATAATCTTTGAAGCACCATTACTTATTGCTTGTTCTATATAATCATGACCATCTCTACTTATTCCTTTTATTGCAATAAAAGTATCACCTTTAACTATTTTTCTAGAATCTAATTTTATATCCACTTTACACCTCATTAAATGTATCTAACAAATCATTTTCAAATAAAGCATAAGTACTCTTACCCTTTAATTCATTTAACAATAGATAAGCCTCTTTAACATTATTAATTATATGTATCTTTTCTTCATTATATTCCATAGATAACAATCCATCCAATATTGGTTCAGTTTGCTTTTTTCCAACCAATATAACTTCATCTGCAACCTTAGCAATTTCCATTCCAAATTCCATATTTAATTTATATTCTTTTTCTCCTAATTCAATCATTCCAGGAGTTACTACTATTTTTTTACCTGGCATCATATCCAATACTTCAAGAGCAGACTTAGCTCCTACTGGATTAGAATTATAAGCATCATCTATTATATAAATACCATTTTGTTCTTTTAATTCCAATCTATGTTCTATTGGTTTTAATTTTTTAACAGCTCTTTGTAAATTCTCTATATCAATTCCAAATTCCAATCCTAAAGCAACAGCTCCTAATATATTATATACATTATGTTTACCTAATAAAGTTGTTTCAAATTTATACTTCTTCTTTTTTATTATTATATTAAATACCAATCCATTATTAGACATCTTAATATCAGATGCATATATATCAGCTTCCTTATTGTCTATTCCAATCCAAATAATCTTACATTTATTTTTCAATTTATAACTAACTTGATTAGCATCATCTTTATTTAAAACTGCAATTCCATCACTTGGTAAACTTTCTATCAATTCAAACTTACCTTTTTGAATATTTTCTTCACTCTTAAAGGTTTCCAAATGCGCTAAACCGATAGAAGTAATTATTCCATATTTAGGATGAACTATATCACATAATTCCTTAATATCTCCTAACTTACATGCTCCCATTTCAACTACAAACATTTCTGTAAACTTATCCAAATCATTATTGATAGTTTTCATAATTCCATTAGGAGTATTAAAGCTCTTTGGTGTAGTAAAAGATATATATTTTGAATTTAATATATCATTTAATATATTCTTACTACTTGTCTTTCCATAACTACCAGTAACTCCAATTACCTTTAAATTAGGTCTATCTTTTAATTTTTCTTTTGCACTCTTTAAATAATAATTAAATACCATTAATTCAATTGGTTTATTTATTAAATTCGCAATATAAGTAATTACATAAGATAAAAAAGAAAACATAAAAAATATAGAAGAAATAGTTGCTAATCCCATTTTATCATAATTAATATATACAAAATAAATCATCACTCCAAACAATATAAATATAGTAAGCATTAATCTTTTAATTCTACTAGTAATTACAAATTTCTTCTTCTTTTGTTCTACCTTAGCGTGTTTTAATTCTATTACAAATGCAGTTGTATACACTAATAAATTAATTGCGAAATATTTATCAACCAATACTATTGTAATTATTAATACCGAAAATATAAATATTTCATAAGAACTAAATGTCTTACTAGTATTTTTAAATATCCATTTTAAATATCTATTGCTCTCATTATAGGAATTTTGTTGAAGCATATACATAGATTTCCTATACTTAAATAAAGTATAAAAGAAATATGGCATCAAGGAAAATAAGAACTCATTCATATTATCAACTCCTATTATCATTTTATCATAAAAAGTAATATATTATATAAACATTTTTTGATATAATTAAATTGGGTGAAATTATGAAATATATTTCTATTCTATTTGGAAAATTAGCAATTATACTTACCAAATTATTAAATAAAAAAGGTACTAACCTTCCAGGAGTAGTATCAAAAAAGATTAATAAAAATATATTAAGTAAATTTAATATAAAAGGAACTGTAATCGCAGTAACAGGTAGTTCTGGAAAAGGAAGTATAACTTCTTTAATATCTAATACATTAATAAAATTAAATGAAGATGTTATTCATAATACATATGGTTCTAATTTAGATACTGGTATTATTTCTTTATTTCTAAAACATTGTGATTTAAAAGGAAATATTAATTCTAAATACATTGTGCTTGAAGTAGATGAAAGATATACCAAATATATATTTAAAGATACAAAACCTAAATATGTATTAATAAATAATTTATCTAGAGATCAACCTCCAAGAAATATGCATTTTGATTTTGTATTTGATGCAATAAATAAAAATATAACTAAAGATATGCATTTAATAATAAACAAAGATGATCCATATTTAAGAAAATTTATTACAAATAATAAAGTTACATACTATGGAATAGAAGATACTAAATATTCATATAAAGAATCATTATTTAAAAATTTAAATATTACTAGATGCCCATTATGTAATTCAAAATTAAACTATAAACATTATTTTTTTGAAACACTTGGAAATTACTCTTGTACTAAATGTAATTTTAAAAGAGGAGATGTAGAATACAAATTAACTGATTTAAATTTTGATAATCTTACTATGATTATTAATAATAAATATAAAGTTAATTTTGGATTTGATATGTTATTCTCAGTTTATAATGTACTTGGAGCTTATACATTATTATCACAATTAAATATAAAGAAAAGTGAAATTGCTAATACTATTTCATCATTAGAAACTAATAAGAAAATATTTAATAAATATAAATTTAATAATAGAAGTGTATTTGTATTAAACAATAAGAATGAAAATGCTACTACATTTAATCAATCAATGCTTTATATAAATAGAGATAATAATTTAAAAACAATAGTAATTGGATGGAAAGAAATAAGTAGAAGATATAAATATGATGATATTTCTTGGTTATATGATATAGATTTTAATTTAATGAATAATATAGATAAAGTAATATGTGTTGGAGTTCATAAATATACAATTGCTAATAGAATTAAATATGCAGGAATAGATGAAGATAAAATACTTGTATTTGATACTTTAAACGATAGTTATAGCGCCATTAAAGATAGTAATGGCAATATATATGCTGTAGTTAATTTTGATTACGTAGAGCCATTTAATGCCCTTATAGGAGGTAACTAATGAATATAGTAATTGCGCACCTTTATTATGATATTCTAAACCTGTATGGTGAATCAGGTAATATAGATGTATTAGAATACCATTTAAAAGATAACAATATAAAATACACTATTAAAAAATTAACATTAGAAGATAAATTAAACTTTGATGAATATGATTTAGTATATATGGGTTCAGGTACAGAAAACAATCAAGCATATGCTTTAAATCATTTAAAACAATATAAAGAAGATATAAAAAAAAATATAGATAACAATAAATTATTTCTAATTACAGGTAATTCAATTGAACTTTTTGGAAAAGATGCATTAAATATATTTGAATTCACTTCTGAAAAACAAGATAAAAGAACAGTATTAGAAATAAATACAAAAATAGATCAATTTGATTCAAACATACTAGGATTTATTAATCAACAAACTAAACTAAATAAAGATACAGAATTTATTATAAACAAAAACTTTATAGGAACGCATCTTCTTGGGCCAATACTTGCAAGAAATCCCGAAGTATTAAAATATTTATTTAATAAATTAACTATAATAAAAAAATTAAATCTATCTTTAGATGAAAAAGCTTATAAAGAATATATTAACTTCAAAGAGAATGTAAAATAAAAGTTATTATATTCTTTTATTTTTTATAGAGTGCTATAATTATTATAAGGAGAATATATGAGAAAAAGAAAAAAAAGAAAATTTAAAACTTTTTTGATTCTAATATTTTTATTAGGATTAGCTTTTATATTTTACTATATAGATAAAAACGATAATGATTATACAGATAAAGAAATAAATAAAAAATTAAAAGAACTAGGATATAAAGAAGATTCTATTAATAAAATAAAAGAATTAAACTTAATAGATAAAATAAATGTTTATTCAAATAACTTAGAAGAAGCTTTAAATAAAAATATATTTAATGAAAACTGTATAGAAAGTTATATTAATTTAAATAAAGATTTTAATACAATATATAAACTATGTAATTTAAATTATAATGATTCTGAAATAAAAGAAATTACTAATAATTTAGATTCAGATACTATTAATAAAATTAATACTTATTTAGATAAATTAAGTCTTTATTCAACACATAATAATTTCATATTAGATAATTATGATAGATATAACAATTATGAAGAAACAGATATAAAGAAAAAAATATCATATGTAAATGTAAATTTAGATTATGAATTTTATGAAAATATAAAAGATTCAATAAATACAAATAATAACTTAGTATTAGTTAATAAATATTATAAATTAAGTGAAGATTATATTAATATTATGGATAACATAAGTATAGAATGCGCAGTAAGATATGATATTAAATTAGAAACAAAAGCAAAAGAAGCATTTGAAAAACTATGTTTAGATGCTAAAGAATTAGGATATAAAATAGTAGGAGTATCAGGTTATAGATCATATAATACCCAAAAAATAATATATAATAATTACTTAAAATCAGATTCTATTAAAAATGTTGATACCTACTCCGCTAGAGCAGGTCACTCAGAACATCAAACAGGATATGCTATAGATGTATCAAATAACAATCTACCTTATAATAAATTTGGTTCTACTACAGAATATCAATGGGCAAAAGATAATATTCATAAATATGGATTTATTATTAGATATACTACTGATAATCAATATATTACTGGATACAAAAATGAACCATGGCACTTTAGATATGTTGGAATTGAAGCAGCTACATACATTTATAACAACTCAATAACATTAGAAGAATATTTATTAAACAATAAAGAAAAAATTTAAAAGAAGCATATGCTTCTTTTATTGTATAACTCCTAATACTATATATTCTTTATTTACTAAATTATCTTCTATTTTAAACGATTCAATAACATCATTCAAATCAATAGTTTTATTTTCATAATATACTCTTGCTATTACATCTCCTACCTTAACATTATCTCCAACATTCTTAACAAGTTCTATACCTACTCCATGATTAATACCTTGTTCTTTAGATAATCTTCCAGCTCCTAAATTCATTACTAACTTACCAATACTTAAAGCATTAATTCCATTAATATAACCATTTTTATTACTTTTTACTTCAATTATATTATTAGATATCTTAATATTATCAATATTACCACCTTGTTTTAATATCATATCTTTAAACTTATTTAAAGCCTTACCATTGATTAAATTATTTACTACCATATCTCTAGCTTCCTTATAATCAATATTCTTAGATAAACTAACCATATATGCCGCTAAAACCAAACATAATTCCTTTAATTCCTTATTACCTCTATAACTCAATATATCAATTGCTTCCTTTACTTCCAAACCATTACCAATCATATTTCCTAATGGATTATCCATATTAGATAATATAGCTATAGTCTTTTTATTATACCTATTACCTATCTTAACCATTATCTTTGCTAACTCAATAGCAGCTTCCTTATCTTTAACTAAAGCCCCTATTCCATACTTTACATCAAGTACTATTTTATCAGCACCAGACGCTATCTTTTTGCTCATTATAGAAGACGCTATTAAAGGTATTGAATTAGTAGTACCAGTTACATCTCTTAAAGCATATATTTTCTTATCAGCTGGAGCAATATTCTCCGTTTGAGATATTATAGACAAATTTATTTCATTAATTTGTCTTACAAATTCTTCTTCACTAAGATTAGTTCTAAATCCACTAATAGCTTCCAATTTATCAATTGTACCTCCAGTATATCCTAGTCCCCTTCCACTCATCTTAACAAAAGGAACACCACAACTAGCTACCAAAGGCCCAACTATCAATGTAGTCTTATCCCCTATTCCTCCAGTAGAATGTTTATCTACCTTAATACCATTTATACTAGATAAATTAATTACATTCCCACTCTTAACCATAGCATCAACTAAAAAATATATCTCTTCCATATTCATTCCATTAAAACATATAGTCATTAATAAAGATGACATTTGATAATCTTTTATTTCACCATTCATAAAACCATTAATAACATAATTAATCTCTTCATTACTTAATACTTCATTATTCTTTTTCTTATTAATTATTTCAACTATATTCATAATATCACCAATTCCATTTTAACATAAAAAAAAAGATTAGGAAACAATCCTAACCTTCATAATGCATAATCATTTTTGCTAAGTGTTTAACATCACTAAGAGCTTCATTATTATCATATATTGGTTCTTCTACTTGAGGTAACGTAATTCCAAGATGTTCAGCAACTTCTTGATCATAACCAGAATAACCATTATAAAGACTTTTCTCTAAACGATATTCAGCAGCCACCAATTCCCCTCTTAGTTTTTGTAATATTTCACTTTTTTTCATTCAAATACCCTCCCTTTGATTTTGTATTATACACCATATTTTAAATTATTTCAAAAATTTTGCATAATATTTAGAATTTTTTATTAATTCACCATTAAACTCTTCAAACCCCATCTCTTCACCAATAGTTTTTTCATTAGAAAAAAGGTTTGTTCCAAGTCCCAATCTATTACCTTCTATTTCAACACCTAAACTCGCTAAAGTAGTAGGAAAGAGATCTAATACAGTTGCAATTCTATTCTTAGTATTATTAGTTTTAATAGGAGAATTTATAATTGCATTATATATCTTTCTATCACTATTATCATTCAAAAAATTATTATTCATAGTTAAATGATCTCCCACCAATATAATAGTAGTATTTTCATAAAAAGGTTGTAATTTAATCCAATCAATAAATTCCTTAATCTTTTTATCAGAGCATAATATTGCATTTGCGTATGATACATCATATTTAAGTTCACACTCACTATCTACATATCCATCAAAAAAATGAGTATCTACAGTAAGCAATGTCAAATTAAATGGTTCATTCATCTCATACAATTCATTCAACTTATCCTTAGCAAATTCAAATAACTTCTTATCTTCATATCCCCAAAATACAAAATAATCTTTATCTATTCTTTTTAACTCCTTAGCTTTTAAATAATCCCATATTTCATAATTACCTTTTTGAGTATAATATTGTCTTCTACTTCCAAAATCAGCATTAGAACCAATCATAAAAACTTGATTATAATTTTCCTCTTCAAGTATCTCTCCAAGACTTATAATACCCGGTAAAAACTCTTGATACTTTCCATAAGCATTATCATCAATTGGTATATTAAATGGTATACCAGTTGTTTGACCAACTAAACTAGCCATAGTCCAATCAGTTAAATTAGCTTGATACAAACCTCCAAAAGATTCATTATTAGAAAAAGAAATATTCTCACTAGAAATTACTTCCAAATTAGAAATCAAATTATCATTTAAATAATTACTATAAGATGATTCCATAGACTCTAAATTAATATATATTAAATTTCTCTTTACTTTAGGAAACACAATAGATATTGAATCAGGAGATACATATCTTTCTTCATATATCATAGATATAGATGTTTTATGTTTAATAAAATCAATTACTTTAAAACTATAACCAAAATATACAATAGTAATCAATATTAATACTATCTTAACTATTACTTTATTTAATACATTATTTACCTTACCAAAAGATATTGGATATATAACTAATCTCTTACTTCTTTTAAAACAATTAATATTTAATACCAATTGTTTATTCAATTTTATAGATATCCAATTAATAAATAATAATACTAATATTAACGCAATAAAAATAATAAATGCCACAATAAAATCATACACAACAGCATCATTATTTCCACCTTCTCTATGTGTAATTATATATAATATACCTTCAAACTTTATATTATAAAAAGTACTCTTCAACCAATAAGAAACATATACTATAAATATTAATATAAATAAAAATATACTATTTACTACGCTTAGTTTTCTTTTCATTTTTGTTTACCTCTTTTTCAGATATCTTTTCAATAACAAAATCTAATTTAATTACACTCTTCAAATAATAAGTAATTATAGGTAATACTAAACATAATACAAAAGATATTAACATATACTTAAAAGTAAACTCATTAGTAAATAATTCAATATTCATAATATCAGAACTCTTATAAAAGAAACTATTCATTATAAATAATATTATAAAATTAATAAAAACTAAATAATATATATATTCAAACAAATAATATATATATTTCTTATCTTTCTTTTCAATACTATTAATAAAATAAACCGCAAGAATAGGCATTAGATAGATACTAATAAACATCATCATTATTACACCTCTTAATAACTATTTAGTATATATTTATTACAATATAAAGTCAATTAAAAAACAATAACTAAATTATTGTTTTAATAATAGGTATTTTACTTAATATAAAAGAAATAAACATACTAATTACAAATACAAATAAAGATATAAGTGGTACAGAAAATATTGGATTAAACCAACTAGAACTAATATCTCTCTCAACTAAATACCTTAGTATAGCAGGATGAGTCAAATATACCCCAAAAGATAACAAAGATATATTCTTTATAAAAATCCCTTTTTTAAAATTAATATTCTTAATAAATAAAAATATAGCACTTGCAGAT
>JAAYGD010000004.1 GCA_012727915.1 Mycoplasmatota bacterium
GCTTTAGCCATTTGCTTCATTACATCTTTTACTTGAACCCATTCTTCATCAGATTCTATTACTTCAAAAGAATATGTTCCATCTTTTTCAACTAAAATTGATGCATAAATTCTAACCATATCATTTTCATCAGGTTCATTTAAAGTATATAAAATATAATCCTTACCTGTTGATTTCATATTAAAAACAGTTAAAACTTCTGCTTCTTTTTCTGTTCCATCTTCCGCTAAAACTATTATTGTTTGTTTTTCTTCCATAATCGTTCACCTCTTTATTCTTTATTGATTTAATTATATCACAATTAATTATTTTTTGTATACCTTTTTTATAATAAAATACTTACAATTATAAGCACAGTTATTTTTTATATACTTATCTATATCTCTAATGTTATTTATATTATTTGCTTTCTTATTATTTAAGCCATAAAAACCTTTAAGTCTAAGCTTGCCATAAGCCCAATCTCCAATAATATAATCGAAATCATAAAAATAATCTGTATATTTTGATTTCAATTCTTCAAGATCAAATCCTTCTTTTTCATCTTTTTCTAATTCATATTCATTATTTTCTAATACTATTTTCATATTAATACTCCTTAATATATGCACTATTTCTATTTTTATATCCCAATAAACTTGATGATGATGACCAAGTCATATATCCACCATCTAATTTAGCATCAAATAAAGCTTTAATTTGTTGTTCAATTTCATTAGAATTATATTTATATCCTTGCATTGGATTTTGCGCTAAAATCCAAGTTCTAACTATTGCGGGTGTAGGTATTTCTTGCTGTCTATTGTATGCTTCCTTTGACCAATTATACATTAAATCATAAGGCTTTTCCCAAGGAATGGGAATTCCATAAGAATTTAAAGCAAAATGATCAGGATAAGGCATGCCACTTATTACATCAACTACATTTGATATTGCTGGCCAATATTGACCATATGCAGTTATATACTTATTAACCGATTCACCAAATACATCCGCAGATACATAGGCATTTAATTTGTGTATTTCATCACAAGCATACATTAAAAATCTTTGTATAGCTTGAATCTTTTCTTCCTCATATTCGTTTCTAAAATCTAAACTATTATTTTTTTCTAATCCCACTATTCTATCTGGAAATCTTACGTAATCAAATTGTATTTCATTAAACCCCATTTCCTTAACTGCTTCTTTTGCAAGTTCAATGTTAAATTCCCATACAAATCTACTAAATGCACTTGGCCATGTTCCATCATCAAAAGATTTATTATATCTTTTATCATATATTCCAACCTCAGGATTATCTTTAACTAAATAATCATCTTTAAATGCAGTTATTCTTCCTATTACATAAAAACCATTATCTTTTAATTTTTTTATAGCATTTTTATAATTATCAAAACTATTAATAGCGTATTTATAATTAGTTGGAGACATCTTCTCATATACTTTGGATTTATAAGCAGGAGCTTTATAATCTTTAATATCTACTACAAAAGCATTTATCTTAGTTTTTTTAGCGTATTCTATGTAAGCATCAATATTTCCAATTATGTTTCTTCCTCCATTTAAATAAAAAGCATATACTTTTTCTGGCATAATATTATCTTCAAAAATTGGTTTAGTAAATGGATAATAGTCTAAGCTTGCTCCAGTACCTCCAGCATTGCTATAAAAATCTCTTCTATTCTCGTGTATATTATAATATTTATCGGGTTCATAATGTAATAGTGCTTCTTCTTCATCTAACACTATATATTTTGCATATACATAACTTTCTATACCATCTTTTAAAATTTTATAAGCATTTACTTCACCAGTATCTAACAATTGATCATAACCAATAACCTCTAATTTTTCTCCTTTATTTGAAACTCCATTTATTTTTGAGTTATTTATATTTTCATATAATGTTGTATGTGTTCTAACATATATTTCTTTTTCTTTCACTATTTCTATTCTATCTTTTACTAAATCTTCCTTTAAAACGAATACTTTTTTATTATTATAAGTTATCTCAATATAATCATTTTCATCATTATAATTTTTTTCATTTACTATTATTTTATATCCTCTATTTACTTCATCTATCTTTTCATTATTTAAATCATATAAAGAAGCCATATTCTCTTTGCTCGAAATATATAAGTGAACATATTTTTCTTTCACTTCTTCTTTTTTATTTGATGTTAATATAATTAAAAATATAATTATAAGAATTAAATCAATTAATATTAGTATAATATTTTTCCACTTCAATTTTCTTTTCATATTGACCTCAATTTGAATTTATTAAATATTGAGATACCAAATAAAATATTCCAATTAAAATTGCTATTACAATTAAAAAAATTAAAGTAATCATTTTAGAAAAACTTTTTTCATCTTTAGAATTTGAATTTAAATCTTCAAAGTCATCTTTTTCAAATTCAAAAGTATTTGAATTTGGCTTTAAATCTAATTTGCGATTATTTATTGAAGAATTAGTAAGTTCTTCTTCATCATTTCCTTTTAAATCTTTAAATAAGTCTAATGTTTTTTCTTCATTATCCGTTATTTTTTCCATCATTTGTGATAAATCTTTTTCTTGAGTAAAAAAATCAGATTCTTTTGAAGTAACAGATAATCCCTTTAATATATCATATTGTGTGTTTGATATTTTTCTAATCTTTTCGGAATCTTCTTCTATTCCATCTTTCTTTTTTTTAATTAATTCATTTATATCATAATCTTTTGTATCAGGTTCATCTAAATCAACACTAATTCTTTCTTGTTTTTTTTCTTCAATACCAATAATACTACTATATTCTCTTGATTTCTTATATGTTTCTCTACTACTCATCATTTCTTTAATTCTATTAATATCTATTTCATTTACATTATCAATAAGAGTAATATTACTAGTTGGATCTTTTTTTTCAACATAAATTTCATCATATAAAAAACTATTTTTATCTTCTCTTCTTGGAGATTCATTATTATCTTTATGAAATTTTTCCATTCTAGTTTTCATATAATCACCAACCTATTATAATAATAACATATTATTGACATTTTTTAAATAAATAAGGTTGATTTTAAAAGCATTATTAAATATAATTATTTATGGTGGTGATAAAATGTTTTTTGTAGAAAAAGATAAATGCATCGGTTGTGGTTCTTGTGTAAATATTGCACCAGAAGTATTTGAATTTGATAGCGACAACCTTGCAAAAGCAAAAGAAAATGTTGGAGACGAATTTAAAGATATAGGAATGGAAGCTTTAGAAAACTGTCCAACAAACGCAATTGTTTATAAAAAAGAATAATTAATTATTCTTTTTTATTTGCCAAAGCATATAATTGTTTAATTTCTTTAGGTTTTAATTTTCTTTTTTTGCCGGATATTAAACCCTCTAATGTTAATAATCCTATTCTTACTCTAGTTAATTTCACAACATCAAACCCAATACTTTCAAACATTTTTTTAATTTCATGATTTTTTCCTTCATGAATAGTAATTTCTACAATAGAATTTTTATCGTCAGAACTTTTTATTTTAACTCTATCTGGAATACACAAATCTCCATCTATATTTATGCCTTGTTTTAATAATCTTACATGTTCGCCTTTCATTATAGGTTTAACTTTTGCAATATATACCTTTTCTATATTGTTTTTTGGATGAGTCATCATATTTGCAAATTCTCCATCATTTGTTATTATCAATAATCCAGTAGTATCATAATCTAATCTTCCAACTGGATATAATCTTGTTTCCGTTTCAAAATAATCCATTACTGTCTTTCTTTTTTTATCATCAGATGTAGTTGTAACAACTCCTCTAGGTTTATTAAACAAATAATATTCTTTGTCTTGCTTTTCTAATTTGTATCCATCTATTATTACAACATCATTCCCATCCACTTTTGTTCCAAGTTCTGTAATAATTTTATTATTAACTAATACTTTCCCTTTTTTAATTAATTCCTCAGCTTTTCTTCTTGAACAATATCCAGACTCAGATATATATTTTTGTAATCTTTCCATTTAAAACTCACAATTTCCCGGAGTTCTTGGATAAGGAATAACATCTCTAATGTTTTCTACACCAGTTAGATATATCAACAATCTTTCAAATCCCATTCCAAAACCAGAATGAATAGTACCACCATATCTTCTTAAATTTAAGTACCAATCAAGAGATTCATAAGGAACATTTTTTTCTTTCATTATTTTTTTCATTACTTCTAATCTCTCTTCTCTTTGAGAACCACCCATTAATTCCCCTGCACCGGGAACTAATAAATCAACTGCCGCTACAGTTTTATTATCGTCATTTAATCTCATATAAAAAGCTTTTATATCTTTAGGCCAATTTGTAATGAATACTGGGGATTTAAAATGAACTTCTGTTAAATATTTTTCATGTTCAGTAGCGATATCTTTACCTTGTTCAGGTTTTATTTCAAAATCTTTTTTAGAATTAATTAATATGTTTATAGCGTCTTCATGAGTTACCTTAGCAAAATTACTTTTTAAAATAGATTCTAATTTATTTAATAATGTAGTATCCACAAATTTATTTAAAAATTCCATTTCTAAAGGGCAATTATCTAAAACATATTTTATAATATACTTTAAAAAATCTTCTTCCATATTCATTAAACAATCTAAATCACAAAACGCCAATTCTGGTTCAATCATCCAAAATTCTGAAGCATGTATTTTTGTATTAGATACTTCTGCTCTAAAAGTAGGACCAAAAGTATATATCCTTTTAAATGCATGCGCAAAAGTTTCTCCTTCTAATTGACCAGTTACACATAATCCAACCTTTTTCCCAAAAAAATCTTTATCATATTCTACTTTCTTTGATGCCGCTACTCTGTCTAAATCTAAAGTAGTAATTTGAAATAGCTCTCCAGCTCCCTCTCCATCATTAGAAGTAATTATAGGAGTATGTACATAAATATAATTATTATCTTGAAAATACTTATGAATAGCCATTGAAGTAACACTTCTTATTCTAAATACAGCTTGAAACAGATTTGTTCTTGGTCTTAGATACGCAATTTCTCTTAAAAATTCTCTTGAATGACTCTTTGGTTGCAAAGGATAGTCATCATCACAATCACCTAATACTTCAATTTTATCTAATTTTAATTCAAACTCTTGACCTTTAGAAGGGGAGTCAATTAAAATACCATATGCTCTTATAGCGCTTCCTAATTTAACTTTTTGAATTTCATCAAAGTTACTATTGCTATCATCATAAACTAATTGAATAGTCTTAAAATATGTTCCATCATAAACATCTATAAAACCATATTCTTTTTGTTTTCTATGATTTTTAACCCATCCTTCAATTATTAAATCTTCATTTATTAATTTTTCTATATAAATATCTTTAATATCTTTTAGCATACTTTCCTCCGTTTTTTATATTATATCATTTTTTTATTCATATTTTTATTATTTTATTATATAATTATAATGAGGTGAATTATGGAATTAATAAAATACATAATCCTTGGAATAATACAAGGATTTACTGAACCAATACCTGTATCTTCAAGTGGACATTTATTATTATTTAAAAACATATTTTATATGGATGCTTTAAATGATCTTAATTTTGAAATTATAGTTAATTTTGGAAGTCTAATTGCAATTGTATACATTTATAGAAAAGAAATCTTAGAAATATTTAATGGATTTATTAATTACATAAAAACAAAAAATAAAAAATTTAAAGATGAATTTAATTATGTTATGTTTATCATAATAGCCACTATTCCAGTTGGAATATTAGGTTATTTATTAAAAGATTATATAGAAATGTATAACACCACTAAAACTGTAGGCATATCATTACTAGTTACATCTGCGCTACTATATTTGATTACAAAAACTAATGGTAAAAAAACAGAGAAAGATATGAACTATAAAGATGCTTTATATGTTGGATTTATGCAAGTATTTGCACTTATCCCTGGAATAAGTAGAAGTGGTATGACCTTATCATCTGGAATGTTTAGAAACTTAAAAAAAGAAGTAGCATTAAAATATAGTTTCATGTTATATATACCAATAAGTATTGCAACTATGATATTAGGAATGAGTGATTTCGTTAGTAGTTCTTCATTTAGTGATTTATGGTTATCTTATTTACTTGGTATGATTGCTTCTACAATCGTTACATATTTTACATTTAAGTGGTTTAGAAATATTTTATTAAAAGATAAGATTAAATATTTTGTAATATATTGCTTTATAGCAGGATTAATTGCTCTATTAGTATTATAAAAAAATTAACAAATTGTTAATTTTTTTCTTCTTCATTATCTAACTTATTAACTTCTACTCTATTAATAGATTCAAATTTATTTGATATTTTTTCTGTAGTTACATGAACATCCTTAACATCTCTAGATACCTTATCTATACTCTTAGAAAGATCATCCCATCTTTCTCTATATCTTCCAAATTCAAGACTTAGTGCATTTAATTCTTTTTGAATAATCAAAGCATATTTATCTCTCTCAATATTATGTATTACTGTTTGAACAACTGTTAGCATTGACATTAATGTTGTCGGAGATGTTAACCAAATTCTTTTCTTATAAGCATAATCAACAATATCTTGATGATAAGCATATAGTTCTGCGAACAAAGCTTCCGCTGGTAAAAACATAAAAGCTTGATCAGAAGTAACATTAGTTATTATATATTTACTAGCAATATCATCAATATGTTTTTTTACGTCTATTTTAAATTTTTTCTCATAATTATCTCTTTCTATTTTACTTATATTTTTATCTACCATATTTTGATAATTTTCTAAAGGGAATTTTGAATCGATTGCTATAAGTCCTAAAGGTTCAGGAGCATATATTACTGCATCCGCTAAAGTTCCGTTTTCAAATTTATGTTGTAATTCATATATTTTTAAATTATTCTCACCAAATATACTTGATAAAATATGCTTTAAAGTTACTTCTCCAAAAGTACCTCTACTTTTTTTATCAGTCAATATTCCTTGTAAAGATACTATATCAGTAGACAATGAATCAATTTTCTTTTGTGCCTCATCAATTTTTGTCAATCTTTCTACTATTGAAGTAAAGGTTTTATTTGTTTTTTCAAAATTTAAATCCAATCTTTCAGTTACTTTGTTATTTATAAGATTTAATCTGTCTTCAATTTTTCTATTTAAACCCTCAAAATCTTGAAATAATGTTCTTGTAAAATCACTTTTAAAATCACCAATTTCCTTAGTTATATTTGTTTCTAATTTTCCTAATCTTTCAGTAATATTTCCTTCACTAATATTCTTAAACAAAGATATAGTTACTAATATTACTAATAAAACTAATAATCCTATAATTATATATTCCATATTAATTCTCCTTTATTTTATTTTTTAATATTAAAGAAACTAAATAAGTTAATAATACTATTAAACACATTTGTATTAATTTCCAAATATCTCCACTACTAGTTATTACTGTTTTCCCAACATAACTCCAAAAGAATATAATAGAAGGTTTAGAAATTAATACTGCTGGTATAAACTTCTTTGGGCTCATATTAGATAAGCCTGATGAAATGTTAATTGCAAAAGCAGGAGTAAATGGTAATGCCATTAATACAACTAATGCTGGAAATGAAACCTTTTTAATATAAGTTAATGTATCTCTAACTTTACTATCGTTTTTCATATCTCTATCCCATCTTTGACCGAACCCTTTTTTAAATGAATAAAATGATAATAAACAACCCAAACAAGTCGCAAACCAATTAATTATAAATCCTAAAATAGGACCAAAAGCAATAGCGTTAAATGATAAGAATACTGCTAAAGGTAATATTGGGAACACTGATTCTAATATAATAATAAATACACCAAATAAAGGGCCCAATTCCTTTAAATTATTTATAAAAAAGTCTACTATTTGACCAAATATTTCTTGCATATATCTCCTAATTTGCTATAACATAAGGATTAACTTGTGAACCGGTTCCTCCTGTTATTATTACATTTTTTCTTAAAGTAACAACTGGTCTTACACCTAAACTCGATGAAGCTGCAACATTATATATTGTTCCTGATACGCTTAAACCGTGATTTACCCAAGAATAAGTCCCCGTTGCTATCAATGTTCTAGTACTTTGATCAGTATAAATATAATTTTGATTTCTACATTGATATTGCCCTCTTGCTGTACAAGTAGATTCTGTAGATGCATTTAAGAACTCTTCTGGATATAACAATCTCATATATTTATCCTTTAAAGGAAATACTGATTTTCCTCCTGTTTTTCCAATAACATCACAAGAATCTTTAACATACGAACTAGTTAAGTAATCTGCTCTATTTAAACCTATTACTGTCCCATACTTATTTAGACAAATATCAATTTTCTCTAACATTTTACTATAAGTCATTATAGTTGTTTTTTCATATCCTGTATCTCCAAACAATCTGTTATACATAAAACTGAATTGTCTATACTCTGCAGGGGAATATGCGGGAAGAGGAGCATTTTCAAGCAAATCTGAATATCCATAATTAGTTGCTGGTTGACTATAATAAATACTTGCTGGAGTATTGTGTACATTATCAAATACAGATGAAAAAGCAGATCTATCTCTTACAATAGTAATTGTTTCATCTTCATTAATACTCACTATTCTATAACATGAATTAGTTGAAGAAGCACAATTTATATTGCTTGTATCCCATGGCGCTATTAAATAATTATTAGGTTGAGTTCCACTATTTGTATCAGTTAAGTAACCATCAGAAGTTGCTAAACCTACTGAGTTAGTCTTTGTAATTCCACCTCTAAAAATATATTTGTTATCCCATTTATACAAACCATTTCCAGCATATTTATTTATTGATATATCCTTACCAGCTACAGTAGCCAATAAAGTATTTTTTAAATAAGTTGGACTTGAGGCAGTATTAACTAATTCATAAACTAAAGCATCGTTATTTGCAGTATCAATTTTAGAATAAACATAACCCGTAATTGGATTATCAGTTATAGGATCTTTTATTGGACATTTCAAATAATTTTTGCATAATGTAGTCATTAACATTGGTTCTGCTAAACCAATATTATAATCTGATGCATATATTTCAGCAGCAGTTGTAATCATATTAACTACTTCTTCCTTAGACTTTTCCTTTGAAGAATCAAGTAAATCTGAAATTGAAGGAATAGAAATAACAACTATAATAGAAACTAAAACAAGAACTACTAATATTTCAATTAATGTAAATCCTTTTTTATTCATATTATCTCCTATTCTTCATATCTATATGATAATTCATTATTAGCATTTAAATAACTTGTTACATAACCAGCCATTGCCACATTGTCTATAGGATCTATTATTGGGCATTGAAGATATGAATTTTCACATAAAGTTGATACAGTAACGTTAGATCCTAAAGTTAAATTATTATTAACAAAATAAAGTTTTCCAGAATTAACAATTAATTCTACTAACTTTTCTTTTTCTTTGATTTTATTTTCCTCTCTTGTAGAAATAAAACTTGGAATAGCAATAGCTAATATTATTCCAAGCAACGCTATTATAGATATTACCTCTATCATTGTAAAAGCTTTATTATTCATATAATCACCTACTATATATTATTATATAATTATTAGGTGATAAAATCAAACAATAAATAAAAAGAATAATGAATAATCATTATTCTTTATCTGAAAAGAAATCATCGAAAAATTGATCGTCACTATTGTCTTCTTCTTTAATTGATTTTATAACATCATCTATATTAGTATTTATTTTTAATTCTTCAGTTACAGGTTCTTCCTTAACTATTAATTCTTCTTCTTTCGATTCTTCTTTAACAAATAATTCTTCCTCTTTAGGTTGTTCTTTAATAATCAACTCTGCTTCTTTTGGTTCTTCCTTAATTGTTAATTCCTCTGTAATTGGTTTATCTTCCTTTTTCTCTTGTTCTTCTTCAGCTTCTAATTCCGCTATTTTAGCATCTATTTTTTTAATTAGTTCATCAATGTCAAAGGAAGAATTCTCTGGTTCATTTGAATTTATACCATGAACTGGAGGCCTTTCTCCAAGATAAGGATTATTTTTAAAAATATCTTCTGGCATTCTATCTTTAATTCCAAAATCCATAGGTCTTGGAGCTTTATACATATCTTGTGCTCCTAACATTTTCTTTTGTCTTGATTCATCTACAAAATCTTTTAAGTTAAAGTATTCTATTTCTCTTTTAACTCTTTCTGGAAATTTTCCTTCTGAATAATTTGGCATATTCCAATTTATTTCGGAAGCAAATTTTAAAGAAGTCTTAAATGGAGAATTTCTATGCTTTAAAATAATAGCATCTTTAAATTTTAATCTTTGAAGTTCCGCTACTGTTATTAACGGCCTTACTTCTTCTTTATCCTTAGTTTTAATCTTTCTTTCGCCTGCCAATTTACTTATTTCTTCTAATGACTTTAATTCGCTACTCAACAAATATATAGTGTTTGCGCAGTTTCCTTTTATTGTTTCTGCTTCTTCTGCACCATATACTTGATTTAATTGTGCAAAGTTTTGAATAATTAAATTGAATCTAATTTGTCTAGATCTAGCAGCTGTAATCATAGTAGTAACATCTTTAAGAGCTGGTAAGTTTGCAAATTCATCTAATATAAAATTAGTTCTAACTTTTAATTTTCCATCAGGATTATTTTGAGCTACATCTATTAAGCTTTCATAACATTGTTTAATAAATATAGTTGCTAAAGCATGATATGTTTTCTTTTCATCTTGAATTACCAAAAAAACTGCAGTCTTTTTTCTTCCTATATCCATAATATCAAAATCACTATAAGATAACATCTCAGATAAATTCTCAGCCATCGCAAATATATTAACCTTTTGTCTAAATACCGAAATTATTCCTCCTTGAGTTTCATTAGGAGCATTAACAGTACCAGATGCATTAATATAAGCAGAATTTTTTTCATCTTTTGAAGAAAAATATTCTTTCATATATGTTCCAGAACCCAATCTTTTTTCTCCAACAGTAAGCATTAATATAATTGAATTTAAATTAATTTGATTAATATCTTTTACATCTTGAAATAATCCTTGAGCCAAACCAGTAAAGAAGTCTGCAGCAGTATTTTGCCAAAAAGGATCATCTGTTTTTTCATCACTTAATATATTAATTGCTAAATCTCTAAGCAATTCATTACTTTTATCACTATTGCCTGATTTATATAAATCATATGGAAGTGTAAGAGGATTCCATGCGTTTCCTTTTTGAGGTTCTCTAAAGTTTAACACAACAATATTATAATTCTTTGCCTTTAAATATTCATAATTCTTTCTATATATTTCACCTTTAGGATCGGTAATAATCATAGACTCACCATGTTTTGCTAATATATTTACTAAAGGTTGAACCATACAAGATGTTTTACCAGAACCAGTAGCTCCAACTATTAACGAATGTGACTCTCCGTCATCTACCCATAATTCATCTTCTTTTACTATTAAAGGTACTCCTCCTCCAGAATATGATTCACTAGAAGGATTTACACTTTTCATTCCAATAGCACTTTTTATCTCTTTTTCTTTTGCCCAAGTTTCATAGCCATCATTTTTTTTATCTATTTTCTTAAAGCCTAAACCTTTTTCTCTTTCAAAAAAATGAGAAGTTACTGATATTGCTACTAAAACTATACCCGCTATAAAAAAAGTTATCGTATAAACAATATATTCTGGAAAAAAAGCTTCAATAGGATTAAATCCATAAAATATAGCATACTTAGAAAAATAAGACAAATTTAAAACTCCTATTGCAACAACATATAAGAACAATAGTGCTCCAAGAACATATTTTATTATATCTTTTTCTGTAGCTTTAAATTTAAATTTCATAATTCCCCTTATAATCTATATTTGTTTGCTCTATATACTTTAATTCCCACAAATGAAAGTATTGATAAAATTGATACTCCTATTATAATCCATAAATATGATTTTGTCTTTACTTTTGTTTCATATTCTTCTACAACATTATCACCATCTTTATTAAATATTATTTCAATATTTCTAGACTCTTTTAAAGGAGAATGAAACCAATAATAAGTGTTAGATTTTTCATCATAACTTAAGGCATTATGTCTAATTACCTCAAATGGCAATGAAATACTAATAGAATAATTCACAATATTACCATCACCATAAAATTCGTTTTCTATTGAAGAAGCAGTTAAAGAACAAGTTGAATCATTACACTTCGTAATAAAGTTTTCGTATTTTCCTTCTAAAAATACTGGGGTACTAAAATTAGAAAAAGAAGTTATTCTTTTTAAAGTGTAATTAATATTATTGTCTACAGTATTATCTATTATTTTATAATTATATTTTTCTGCGTCTCTCTTAACACTATTTTTTAAATTAATAAAGTCATCTTCAGTCATTACTGCAGATGTGCCTTCAAAAGACATATTATCATAGCGAAAATTTATACTTTCAGTAATATTTAAACTCTCATCAATATTAAAACTGTAATAAATATTACATCCAGATAAAGTAATTATACAAAATAATATAATAAATAATTTTTTCATTATTTCACCTACTTATAAGTTGCAAAAGAATTCAATTCTTTCCAGTAACTATCTGAAGCTCTTTTAGCGTCTACTCTTACACCACCACCGCCAGAATGAATAATATACAAATCGTCTCCAGCGTCTCCAATTCCATTTTGATTTTTATCTTCAAATCCCATATATATCATAACATGTCTAGAATTTCCAGAATAATTATATGCATCCCCAGCTTTTCCAGCAGACGAATTACATAAAATATCTCCAGGAGTCAATAAAGGAAGAACGCTATCTCCAAAATTTTTAAATTCCGGAATGCTTTCAAATTGAAAAGATCTAGTATATTCGGTTTCTGAATTACACACTGCACCCATTACAGGGAAAGTTTGGTTATCGAACACTTGAAATGTTTGGTTCAATACCCAATTAACATAACCATCACAATCAAGACCAGCCACTCCCGCATTAAAACTTCCGCCAGTATCATCATAAGATACAAATAATAATCTTTCTTCATAAGAGTTAGCTAATCTAGCATAATCTTCCTCCATTTGATTTTCATAGTACGGAACCCCATTAAAAGTATATTCATGCAGTTCACCCCACTTTGGATTAAATCCTTCTTTATACCATGATCTAGCCCATTCTGAACATCTAATTGCAGAATAACTATATTTAAAAGCATGTTTACCAATCATACCTGCATCAGGTCCGCTTTTTTTAATATCAACACATTCCGGATCATTTTCAATGTCACAAGCTCCACAATATCTTACTTTTCCAAACAAAGAAGAGGCATACGCTAAAACCCTTTTTCCAGCATAAGTAGGAGCGTGATCTGTATACCATTTTGCTTTTGAATAATAATTTTTTAAATTGGTTTTGCATTGTCCTACATTCTCATAAACAATACAATCTGCCCATCCTGGAATTTCAATGATTAAACATTCTTTTAAATAATTATCAATTGTTGATGATAAATCATCTCTATAGTTTAAATATTTTCTTGTTATTTCAGCAACATAATTACTATCGTTTTCAAACCTATTATTCATATCACTTGAAGGCAAATGAGAATATAGAGCTTTTAATACAATTGACACTCCCTGATCGATAGAAATGCTGCTTCCATTTAAAGTGGGACCATTTTCACTATCTATAGTTGTCATAATTTCATTGATTTGAGAATTATTCATCTCAGCATATTTAAATATTGCATCAATTAATTCATAATTATTTGCGCTTAATGTTTCAAACATATCTTTTGAACTTCTAAATTCAAATTGAGCAAACAAACTTAGAGGAATAAGATTAAATCCCACTTTGACACTATCATATGCAGATTTGTCCATTTCACCAATGATTTCAACCAAAGATTTTCTTCCAAAATAATTATAATTTATATCAGCAAAAGATGATATTCCATATTCAGTTGAAATAGTCATTGTATCAAAATTTATTTTATCAGCATATTTACTATAAGCACCTTTTTTATTTTCAAATATTGACCTAAAGTAATTTAAATCAAAGTCTATTTTCATTAATCCAAAACCACCATATTTGGAATTTTCATAGTCTGCAATAGCTCTCATTAAATTAAAACTTTTTTTAGATTTAAAGGAATAAAATGCCAAACCACCATTTAATGTACAACTACCAACAGGATGCTTTTCAGTTGATTCACAAATATAATCGTAGTTTTCCGCACCCGTAAATAAATTCTCAGGATTGATAAACTCTTTTTGACCTCCAACTATTTTATATAAACCAAAATGTAAATGAGGTCCTGTTGATTTTCCCGTTGTACCCATTATTCCAATCGGATCTCCCATAGATACATGCATTCCTGCAGATACCATAGGAAGCTCTTTAAAGTGATGATACGTACTATAATATGTTTCGCCACTTATAGTATGTTGAATTGTAACTGTATTCCCCGCAACTTCCTGAAATCCAGCAATAGTAACAACCCCATCATAAACTGCATAAATGGTTTTATCTTGTTTTGCAACAACATCTATTCCATTATGAAACTTGTAAGGTGTAGTAGCTCTTTCACTCTCAAAAGGATTAATTCTCAATCCAAATTTTGATGTAATTGAAAAAGTGCCCTCTATAGGTCTTCTTAAAAAAGACAATACTTCACCAGGTATTCCTCCAGGAACATAACACTCATCTATCTCTTCTTCTTCATCATATAGATGTCTCCATATTTCATAATATGCCATTATGTCTTCAATTATAGGATCTACAACTCCTATTTCCTCAAATAATTCTGGGAACAATAAAGCAACCAGATTTTCTCCATTGGTTCCTATTTCAGAATTTTTTAATCTAAATGCATATCCTTCTTCATCATATTCAGTTGAATAAAAATATATATATCTATCTTCCTCATCAATATTTAAATCACTTTCCAAATCAGAACATGATCTTCCTTCTTTGCTTTCATCAATTTTTGTTACATATTCCGAAGAAATGAACACAGTATTATAAGTAATATTTCCATCAGAACCGACTTTAGGATTACATCTATATTTAGCTACTTTAATTGATTCCAAATGATTAAATACTTCCTCTACATATTCTGATCTTAAACTTAGTTTTTCATCAGTTATTTCTTCTACCAATATAGTTTTACCATCGCCTAAATCGAGTAAAACCTTATTCTCTTCCAATTCCTCTTCAGAACCATCAAAATACAAAGTTGCTGCGACTAAAGGAATGTTTGTAACTCCATATTTTGCTTTAAATTGATTACTTTTATCTAAAATCATTTCAAAAAGTGCTTGTTCATTAGTTGCGAATTTACCATACAAAAGCAAATTTTTTGTTTTTTCAGAAAAAGTTTGCGCAAAGTTAGCTGTTGCAACTGCTGCAGTATTAACCCCTCCTACTATAAGTGAAATTCCTTCAACCATTTTCATCATAGCACCCACAATTAAAACTATTGTCAAAATAAATGCAATTGCACCAGATGCAATCATAAATATTTTCTTTTTATTTTTTTTAAAAAATTTATTTATGAATGATTCGTTTGTAGTCCCTTCTACTTCCAAATCGTTTGAGTCACTAAACTTATCACCAAAAGAATCCTGATTTGATTCAGGATTATCATTACTTGAATCTCCTTTAGAGCTTAAAGGATCTGATCCATCACTTTTTCCCAAAAGCTTATTCTGGAAATTTTTGCCTACACCTTCTATTTTTCGTCCAATCTTTGGATCTACACCTATACTTCGCCATGCAGCATCTTTGCCGGTTTTCATAAGTTTGTTTTTAAGATTGCTTGGGGCTTTTTCTTTAGCATTTGGGGCTTTCTTTTCTTGATTATTATTATCTGGTTCATTCATAAATTATCACCACCTATTTGTGCTCGTTAGTAACCGCCTCCACTACCAAATGAATCTAATTCTTCTTGAGTTACCTCAACAGATATTCTCATTCTTCTATTTCCACAAACAAATAAAGCTTCTCCTTGACTATATCTCTTAATGCTCTCTTTTTCATTATCATTTAAATCAATTAATAAAGATAAGTCTTCTACAGCTTGTTTTTTTAATCCCATAACTATATAGTATGAAGCATTGTCAAAAATTGCTTTACCTTGTGTTATTACAGCTTGTCCAGAGAAATCACTTGGTTGTTGTGTAATTATTATAGTTCCAGTATTATATTTTCTTGCTCTTCTTTGAACTTGAGCTAAAAATTCTGCTCCTAATTCATTATTAGCTGCTAATAATACATGGGCTTCATCAACAGACAAAATAGTATTTACAGATTTATCTAAGCATAATCCCCATGCATATTTTAATATATTAAAGAACAGAGCATTTTTAATATTAGTTTCTGCATTCATTAACTCTTTTATATTAAATACTATAAAGTGAGTATTACCATTAATTGTTGTATGTCCATCAAAATAAAATTTCAACTCTCTTGTCAAAGGTCTAATTTTTATTTCTAATTTTTCCATTATGTCTCGTTCGTGTGTTTTATCTATATATTGTGATAATCTACCTTTAATTGTTGCATAAACATCAGAGAATGTTGGATACATACTAGATGTTAACGTTGTAAAGTCGGTATCAAAATCAATTCCAAATCTTTTATATGTATCTTGAACTACTTCAATAAATAAAGTAAGAATATCTTCAGTTATACTTGGATCATAATATTTCATAAATGCCTTTAAAAATTGTAAAGACTTAGTTAATACTGTATAGCCCAATCCTTCTTTCAATTCGTCTTCATCAGCATCTAATATTATTTCAAGTGGATTTACCATTCCAAATTCTCCACCTTTACCTAAATCTACAAAGTTTCCACCATATAATTTAGTCATTTCTGATATTTCGCCTTCAGGATCTATTGCAACTATTTGATAATCATTTCTAATGTGACCTCTAAGTACTAATTTAGCAGTAGTACTCTTTCCACTACCAGATGTTCCTAAAATAATTAAATTAGCGTTATTTCTATTGTTTTCTTTCTTAATTTGGTATAAGAATTGATTAAATAATATAACTCCACCAGAGAAATCAACTCCTAACAATGTAGCTAATCCTTCATCTTTAACACTATCGAATATAAATGGATACATAGCTGAAATAGTAGGACTTGCTATTGGAGTACCAACTCTTTTTTCAACTTCTTGTTTTGGAAATATTGGAAGCATAGATTTAAATACTTTTTCTTGATCGAATCTCAATGAAAGCGCTTTCATATCAGCAGCTTCTAAATAATTTTTAGTATTTATTTTTCTTAAATCCAATTCCTCTTTTGTATCCGCAACAATCATTAAATGCATTTGAAAATCAAATATTTTTGATTGAGATGATGCAATTTGGCTAGTAAAATATTCTAATGATTCTAAATCTTGTCTAAATCTTTCTTTTAAAGTTTGATCTTTTTCTTCTATATATTTTTGCTTTAAATCAGCAATTTGCTTATTTAACATCTTAGATAAACTAGAAAAGGGTACTGGTATATGTTTAATTACTATTTTTACTCCAGGCAAACTAGATATAGAAGATAAAAAACCTGTTTGTATTACTTTTGGGTAAGCAATTACAGTTAATATAGTTGCATACTTATCACTTATTACAAACTCACTAGCTTTAAATTCTAAATCTTTTGGAGCTATTTCTGCTTTTATATTCATATAGACATCACCGTCCTAAACTCAGTATTAGTACCACCATTTAAGAAATTATCTAATATAACTCTTAGATCTTCATTAGTTGTTTGAGCTGAATTTATTTCGCAATTAGCCAAATTATTTATTAATGATCTAATTTTCTTTTGAATTAATTCAGGATTTTTTTCTTTAAATAATAAGAAGTACTCTGTATCAACAACATTATTATTTATAAAATATTCTCCTTTTTCCATATCTTCTAATATCATTTTTCTTACTTGGGGCTTTGTAACATCGTTATACAATAATTGAAGATGACTTAAATAAAGAGTAATATCTACAGGTCTATCTGCTATAATAATCCAAAATTCATAATCAATACTATTATAGAAAGTTCTCAAGTTTTCTATTATTCTTGCTTGAGAGTCTTCATCCAATATAAATATGTTTTTTGGACTAATTTTTACTCCAGTTACCTTTTCATCATTATCTAAAATTATTGCTCCATTAGTAATTGCTTTAACTGGAACAAATATTTCTGTACTTCTATTTAGGTTGTTCTTTTGTGAACTCATAAAATCCCCATCCTCTCCATAAATATTTTCGTTGATTTGTAAAAAAACGATACATTGATATTAAAAACGATATTACATTATGATAATTTGGTATTGGCATTACTAACAAAGCTGTAAATAATGCTGGTAGCAGAACAATTATTGTAGTTAATATTGAATCAGTTCCTATAATTAATAACAATAAGAATGATCCCATTATTCCAAAACCAAATATTACTAAATCTATTGGAGTAAACATATTAAATATAAGTTGTCCTTTTTTAGTATTTGCTGGTATTAAATATAATCCTTTCACTAGTTTATCCCTCCTTTTTATAATATTATTTTAAAGCTTTTCCTTGTTTAATTCTAGCATCTAAAGCAGCATCCTCTGAGAAATTTGGATCTTTCGATAAAGCCTCAACTTGAGATGTAATTCCTTTAATAGTTGCATCCAAATCTTGCAATTGGAAAGATACATCCAAAGATTCTTGTTGTTCTCTCGTAAATTCTGCAGATTTGTGCCCCAATCTTGTATTTAAAGAATCTATCATAGTAGTATAATTTGCAATTTCCGCTGCAGAAGCACCTCTCGCTGTTGCCGTACTTCTATCGATTTCTAATTTAGTTATTTGATCATTTAAAGAGTTAATTTCTTGAGATATCATTGCTGTATTACTTTGAGACATAGCTTGTTTTTGACCCAATACTATAGATTTAAATTGATTATCAAGCACAAGGTTTTTCTTTTTAGCATATGTTTCTGAATACATTTTTGAATTTGCAAATTTCTTTGCTTGAGTTTCTTTATATTCGTCCGCCAATTCTCTTTGGCCACTTGCAACATATGAATTATATGTAGCATCTCCTGCATAACTTGCTTGAAATCCATTTACTAAATCTGTATATTCAGCTTCTCTTTCAACTGATTGAGAATCCATTCTATCAAATCCTTTCTTCTTTTGAACATTTTCATTAATTTGCTTATCTAATTGACCTCTACGTTGCTTATAAGCTAACTTATCTGAAGTATGTCTTGCTTGAAGAACCCCACCTTTAGCGCCCGCTTGAGCACCACCACTTCCAGCAGCCTTTAAATCACCAAATATTTCTTTTCTTTTATCATTAAATTGTCTAAATTTTCCTGGTGTCCAACTTGGATCATCTTGTAATTTCTTTTCATCGTGCTTTCTCATAGCATAACCACCAACCATACCAGCAGCAGCAGCCCCTACACCTATTCCAGCTCCGACAATTCCACTTATTGCTTTTCCATCTTCACTTGGTTTGTATCCTAATAATTCTTCTAAGAATTTTGGAGCGGTTTGCATAAACGCTATTATTGCTAACATTATAAATATTACCTCAAATACTCCTATATCAGAACTTAAACCAGCATCTGCATAATTTTCTAATTTTAAATCCACTATTAAATTTGTCATCAAAAACAATATTGAAAGCCTAATAAATAAAGATATATATACTTTTATTGCGGTACTAGACCATCTAGCAAAAATTCCTTTTGATGCTGAAGCAGGGTCTAAATATGAAATAATTGCGATTGGAGAAATTATTTCTATTATTAATAGTTTTATAGACCTTAATGCTATCTCAATCGTCATTTTAATAAAAGATATTAATAACATTACACCTACAATTGTGGAAATAATAGACATATAATATAGTCTATATTCTGTACCAAATAATCCTCCTGTATGGCTTGTTATTGCGCCTTTATTTGATAATGCTTTAATACCATTTTGTTTTAATTGATCTAACGCAGTTGAAGTTTCTTCATCAAGCTCAACATCTGGATTCTTTCCAACAAAAATTGCAAACATCCCTCTTGCAATTACATCTCCTTCGTTTTCTCCAACTACTACCCCTGTTCCTGTATCTAAAAATATTCTTTTTAAAATACCATTATTACCATCTGTTCCTTTTATTACCAACTCTTGAATACCATATGCCATATCAAAAACTGTTGGCATAATTACAACTAATATTACAGTAACGATTGCATGTGTAAATATTTTACTTAATCCTTTTTGTTTATCACTTACCATATCAGGATTTGCAATCATAGTAATAATTGAAAACGCCAATTTAAAAAACATTGCAAGCGCTAAAAACACATAAATATTTCCTGCTACTTTACTTGCTATTCCACCCGTATCAAAACCCGAATCAAAAAAACCACTTAAATCAACTAAATTCATTGCAACTTTATAAACCGGACCTAATAAACCATAAATGATGCCATCAATGAATAAAAATAGATTTCTTAATAAATCGCTAATAATCGGTAATCTAAAAGAAAAAACATCTAACAAAGCACTCATATAGCATTATCACCTATCTTCATATAATATATATTAATTATAACATATTATTAAAAATATAATAAAAAAAAACAATTTATTAAATTGTTTTTTTATTAATCATCAGTTTCACTATCTGGAACTTTTGTTTCTTCTTGATAACCCGCCTTATCATTCCAGCATTCTCTCCATTGATCTCCACCTACAACACCAGTTAATAATCTTACAACTATAATTAATAAGAATACTCCCACTGCTGCAGCAGCTCTTTTCCCCAACATAGAAGTTGCAGCTTTTATAGCCTTTTCATCTCCTGAAGAAACAGCTTTAAGCAAATCAACAGATCCAATTACAAGTAATACAATCGGAACCGCTATCAGAATTACATTATATGCTATTTTTACATACTTAATTATCTCTTCGAAATGTTCATTAACACAAACTAATATCATATTGTTCTCCTTTCACTATAATTTAATAATACTTTATTAAATATACTTTGTCAATATTTATGATTTGAAAAAACCCATCATTTGTTGTTTATCTTCTTTATTTACTTGTTTAGTAAAGCCTAATCTCGCAAGCAAACTATCCAAGTTTCTACTAAACATCCTATCATTTAAAGGGGGTATACTATAATAAACCTTTGTTTTAGCTTCATACTCAAAGTCTGATACATCTTTAGTATCTAACAAACTTTTATTTAAAACAATCTTTTTTCCACCAAGTTTATCAAATATGTCACCTTGTCGTCTAATTAATTTGTTTAATTTAATTGTAGATGGTTCTAATAAATATAGCACATCATTGCATACTCCTTCATCACCACTTACATTTAAATCTACTAGTAAAATATCATACATAGGACTTAACCTTACTATTTCATCAAATAAATCAGCGTTTGTTGTAGAATACATATCTTTATCATTATAATAAATAAAATCTGTTCTATCTACTTCTAATGCCGCTACTTTATAATTTAATGTAAGTTGTTTTTTCAACATATATATTAATGATGTTGCTCCAGCATGAGAAGTTAAATTTTTAAATCCTAATACTTTTACATTTTTTTCTATTACTTTATTAGTAACTTCCTTAGTTAAATTATCAATTTGATGAATATGTGCTACATCTTTATAAGTATTAGTATGATTCATCAAATACTCAATACCTTCTTTATTCTTAGTGAAATTATATATTCCAATAGATATTAATTTAGATAAAAACAAAGAAGATGCAGCTTGGGGAGTATCATCCAATAAGAATATAATTTTACTCATATCCATATTTGAAGATAATACTTGTAAATTTTTAAGATCAGAATAATTCTTAATAGCAGTTATATCTAAAATCATTTTGTTATAAAAAAAATTGGAGAACATTTTTATTAATTCATTGGCTTCAAATTCTCCATTTACTTTTTTTATTATTTCAACATTTAATGAATTTAGTTTATCGTCTAACAAATTTGCAACTACTATGTTCATGGTTCACCTTCTATAAATCTTTTAAATTAAATATTATATTTGTTTCTCCTGTTACTGGAGCACTTAAAAACTCTCCTATAACGGGCATATTGAAAGACATATAAGTTGTAACTCTATAATATTCACCTCGATCGGTAACCATTCTTTCAACACAATAACCATGAGAGGTGTTCAAACATTGTCCCAAAGCTTTAGATCGAGTACTATATTGTCCACCATAATATTTAACTTCAGCTAAATATGTATCGATTTTTTCTTTTGCATTATCCCAACCTTCAAATTGTTCTAATAAACTAATAATTTGATTTTTGTGCCTAAAAGTGATTGCATAATTAAGACCAATAGCCATAATGCTAATATAAATAGATATAAATATTAATATTAATTTAAATAATAACGTACTACCTATGGCCTCTTTCAATATGCATCACCTCACAATATTTTAAAATACATTATATAATAGAAATTATTTATAAGTTCCTGGGGTAGTATCTTGTGTTGTTGTTGGGTCCCAAACTTCTCCGGCTTCTTCTTTCTTATCATTGAAAAAAATCCAAAAAAATGCAAGCACTGCACCTATAGCAATTATTGTTATGATAGTTAATGTAGTTTCTCCTGTTGCTGCCTTCATTAATATCCCTCCTTTCTATCATATAATTTGATTGTATAATATTTATTTCTTTTTTACAAGTTAAGTTATCTTTTATTTACACTATTTAGATTGCAAAATTAGTCATCATTGCAAATAACAATACCGCCATTACTCCTAAACCTACGACAGTAAGCATAATCATACTCTTATTTTCCATCTTATCTAATCTTTCTTTATAACGAGTACTTCTTGCTTTATTTTGTAAAGATGAAACACTTTTTGAAAACATAATTAATTGTTCATGCTTATCATCTTGAGATCCCAAACTAAGTCTATATAGTAATCTCATCATTCTAACAGAATCAGATACTGGATACATTTTTGCAAAATCCATATATGGCTCCACAGTTGAATTACCAGCATTAATCTTCGCTATCAATTCTTTTAATCCTGGTTTAAACACTTCAGGAGCACTATCAATAGATCTTGAAATTGCAACTGGTATTGTATAATGTTGAGATAATATTTCTAAGCTTTTTAAAAAATATGGTAATTGTAAATCAATCATATGTAGATGTCTTTTATAAAAAGATTTTACTGAAGAATAGCCTTGTTTAAATATTAAATATCCTAAAACAAAAGACGCTAATATATTAATAAAATTCATATTATTTAAGAATAAGAAAATAAACACTACAATCGTAACAATTCCATTTCTAATTCTTTTACTATATTCAGCATTAACATCAACATCATCACCATATTTTGATTTCAAAAAGAATTCATAATCATCTTCCATCATACCTCTAAAGTATTCTTGATTATCATCAATAAATTTCTTTGAATCAATTAATCTGTGACTTTGAAATATAAATAATACTATTACTCCTATTAAAATAAACTCCATTATTCAGCCCCCACATTCTCATTATAATATTTCTCTCCACTTAACAAGAAATAACTATTTGTAAGAACTATTAAATGTAATATTAAATTAATTTTTATATCATCCAATAAATCTATGTATGCATCCACTCCCAATAAATATTGAACTAACATTACCATGAAATATAAAGCTACACCCAACTTAAGAAATGATTTTTGGAATGATTTTCTATCTATTCTATCTCTATAAACGGCTTCTACTAAGCTATCTATATCTATTAACATAGCATCTAAAGTTTCAGTACTATCTAATGAACCTTCTTTAGTAATTTGTAAAAACAATTGATGCATATTCTTTATCATATAATAATCATATTTAGTATTCATATAAGAAATAGATTCATCTATTGATCCGTTCTCATAAGATAAATCAATCATATGTTTTACATCAGATAATAATGGATCTTCTAATATTCCAGAAGCATATACTCCTTCTAATGACTTAACAAAAGATTGAGTTACTGAAAACTCCATTATAGTATTTGTTGTATAAACTTGAATTTGTTCAAATAAATATTCACTATATAATCTTTTATATCTCAAGAACGCTAAATAAGGAACAATTACCATAGCAAGTATTACATATATTGTTGATATTATAATGCTATAAAAATATAGGTAAGATATTACCGCAGCTCCTCCTCCAAACATAATCATTTGAGAAATATACTCTTTAGTAGAATATTCTAATCCTAATGCTTTAACCTTTTCACTTATCTTTTTATAAGAATAAGGACTAATCCTTTCATATAAATCTTTTGTTTGTTGAATTATAAATTTATATGAATTTTCACTAGTACTTTGTCTATAAAACAATATGAAAAGCGCTAATAACATTAATACAACTAGTACCCACATATAACACCTACTTTCTAAAGAACTTCTTCTATATTAAAAATATTATTTTTTATAGTTACTCCTTGTGCAGACAAATATCCAATTAAATACTTAGTTGGATTAGATAAAAATACTTGTCCATTCATTGCTTTTCTATATATTGTATTGTGTTTTGCTATATTATTTTCATCAACATAAAATTCACATACTTCACATACTTCACGAATAAACCTCTTTGTTTCTTTATCTTGATAACCTCTAATATGTACTCCTAATTGAACATATCTATGTATAGACTTTAAAAATTGCTCAATATCAATATTAGATTCAAGCAAACTATACATACGAGATGGAATACTTTCAGCTTTATCAGAGTGAATAGTAGATAATATGTTATGTCCAGATGAAATAGAGTTTCTTACTGCCATAACAGCTTCTGCAGTACGAACCTCTGATAATAAGATCCATCTAGGATTTTGTCTCATACAAGTTACTAATACTTCACTATAAGATGCAATATTATTTGTTTTCATTGCAACTATATCTCTTTGAGGAAATATCTTATCTAAATGTAATTCCAATGTATCCTCTATTGTTATTAGTTTTTCATCTTCTTTAGTATGAGAAGCTAAATACTTTAAAAACTCAGTTTTACCAGAACCAGTTTCTCCACTAATTAAAATATTACAATGTCCTTCTACACATCTAATTAAAAAATCATGTATCTCTTCTGTTATATATTTTTCTTCTAATATCTTATCTTTTTTCAACCTTATCTTTGCGGGAGTTTTACGCATTAACATTGCTATACCATTTTTAGCAATAGAATCATGAATAAAGTTCAAACGTAATTCAGCACTCTCAGCATCCAAAAACGGATGGGCCATATTAAATGTTTTACCCATCATATTTGAACATTGAAAAGCAAGTTTTTCTATTATAGCGTTAGTAACATCTTGAACTTCTGCCCTATATACTCCTTTAGATAAAGATTTTAACCACAACTGACCATTGTTTGTGTATGAAACATCAGTTATATCATCATCATTTAAAAATCTTGCTAAAGGGCCGAAATCAACATTATTGAACATATTGTCCATAAATTCATCCCCTTTTTATTATTTATTATTGCTCTTCAGGTATTACATCAGGCAATTGATCTTCAGTAATCAAACCAGTATTTATTTCTAAAAATAATTTTAATTCTTGATTCGATATTATTGGAGTTAAATTCTCTTTATTTCCACTCTTATAAGATTGAGTAGTAGGTACAGGAACTAACTCAGCAGCTATAGTTCTAACATTTTGCAAATACAATGCTTTTCTTAACAATAAATGAATATCTTCAGGAACCGCAAACAACAATATACTAGGTCTTCTAGTTTGTTCACTATTCTCAAATACATGTTCTCCACTATTATCTTTAACTGCAAGTATCTTAACATTTTCAACTAATTTTCCATAAATAACTTTTCCATCTGGATCTAAAGCTTTTAAATAAATATCAATAAAATTGTCAGGAAACATTGAATTACCATAAGTTAAATCAACATCTACTGGTAAATTAAATGCAGTAAATCCATCTCTAATATTAATAAATGCAGAATCTGGCAATCTACTTTCAGTTATTATATTATCCTCATAAAACATACTTCCAAATGGGATATATGCATTATAATTAGACCATTTTCCCACAATTAAATTAGGATTCTTAATTACTTTTCCTTTAACCATTGCTGGTGGAACTTGCGCAATTCCTATCATATCTTCAGTTATTTTTGTTCTTGGTTGAATAGAAACCTTAGCATAAGGTATATCTACCGGTTGAATAGCTTGATTTACTCTATAATTATATCCAAAAAATATAATAAGTACTCCAAGTACTACTCCTAAAATAGTTACTGTATTCTTATTTTGAAAAAACTTCTTTAATTTAAAACCTAAATTTCCCATCTTTATTCTCCTTCTATACTATTATGTAATAATATTATCATAAATATATAAAACTTTCCATATCTTTTTACACTTATTGATAAAAATAAAAGAATCAATTAATATTGATTCTTAATTATTATTTTTTA
>JAAYGD010000038.1 GCA_012727915.1 Mycoplasmatota bacterium
AAAAAAGAACCAGTAAAGAAAGTAGCATCAAAAAAAGAAACTACTACAAAAAAGACAACTAAAAAAGTAGGTAATTAATATGAATTTAGTAGAGTTAACTGAAACATTGATAAAAGCTATTGTTAAAGATCCTGATAGTGTATCTGTTAAACAATTTGAAACTGAAGATGATAGTATTCAAATTGAAGTATTAGTAGATTCTGAATCAATTGGGGCAGTAATAGGAAAAAATGGTAAAATAGCTAAAGCTATAAGAACTATAGTAAGAGCAAGTTCATATTTAGATCAAAATAAAAAAGTAACTATAAATATTGATAGCATTTAATCTATACATTATGTATAGATTTTTTATACTTGACAATTATTAAATTTTATGTATAATATTATACACAAAGAAAAGGGGGAGTATAATATGGAAGAAATTAAATTAAATCAAATAAGAATTGCTCATTTGTTTCATTATGTTAATGAAACTAGATCACCTTTTGCTGTAAAAGCAAGTAATTACGGAAATTCATCTTTGACAGTAGGATATTTGGATGAAGATATATTTGTTAATAAAAACGGAGAAAAATATAACATTTATAAATATAGTGTAATAAACGATAGCCTTTTTGGAAAAGTAGTTTTTGATAAAAAACCAAACTATAATGAAACTTTTGCATCAATAATAGAAAAGCCTTTGACAAAATCAAGAAATAGTATTTCAAGAGAAAAAATTGGCTTACTTTTAGATGAAATTGAAAAGATGGTATATTCATCTAATTTATGCTCAAATAATAATGAAAATTATACTTTATTAATTAATAAAGTATATAATAAAATAAAGAATTAAAAAAACATTAATTACTAATGTTTTTTTTCTTTTTCTTTTTATCATATAAAGAATTTATTACTTTAACTTTTTTACCAATTTTAACAATAAATTTCTTTCTTACCCCTTCAGGTAATTTTCTTTTAATAATTTTCATAAGTCACCTCCGAGTCCTATAAAATTATATCATTAAATATAAAAAATTCAATCGTTTTTTGAAAACAAATTAAATACTATTCCTCCAATTGCAACCGGAGCATAGTAAGTAATGAATCTCCAAACAATTAAACCTGATGTTAAAGCACCAGTTGTGGTAAAACCTTTAAAGAAAGTTAAAAAACTATATTCAACACCACCAGTTCCTCCAGGAATAGGTATATAACTTCCTACAATAAAAATATATGTGCTAATTATAGAAGTAACAAATAAATTTAGATTGTGTTCTATACTTAAAGCATTAAATATACATTGAGGAATAACAAATAATATTACTAAACTCAATAATTCTAATAAAAAACATTTTATAAACATTTTTTTATTACTTCTTAAATGACAAAAACCTTCATAATATTCAGTAAAATATTTATTTATATTTGATGCTTTTTCTTCTTTATTTTTTATAAATTTATTTTTATTAATAATTCTATTTATTAATCTATTTATAAATTTATTAGCGTTTTTATTACAACTAATTGTATATACAAGTGTAAAAGCTATAATATTTAAAGTAAAACCAAATACTAACATCCAAAACATAAGAGGAGTTAAATGAAATAAATTAAAAACTATATTTAAAATAACAGAAATAATACCCAAAATTATAATTGAAAATTGAAATATTAAAAATGATTGAACAATTGCCATTGTACCTTTTGTGGGTTTTATTCCTTCTTTACTCAATTCATATATTTGAAGTGGTTGTCCACCTGATGCAAATGGAGTTATTCCATTAAAAAATTTTGTCATTACTTGTAACTTAAAAAGATTTTTAATGCTATAGTCACTCTTATATTCTTTTATTATGTTTTTTAATATATAAGCTTCTAATAATACATAAATATAAAAAAGTATAAATGATAATATAATCCAAAGTAGATTGGCAGATCTAATTAACATTACTGTTTCTATAAAATTATCTTTAACAATAAAATATACAAAAATAATAGATATAATTAATAATATAATAGTATTTTTTTTAAAATTTTTCATAAATTAATCTCCAATATGCTAATTATAACATAATATTAATAAGTATAAATCTATTTATTTTTTGGTTCTTTCTAATAAAGAAATAATTTTAGCATTAAATTTAATTTTTCCATTTTCAACAAATATTTTATAAAAATCTGATCCTGTTTTAAAATTAAAGTCTGACATAAGTTTATCTATTCCTGATGATATGGTACTTATAGCTTCATTAGTATCATAAATAGTAGAGGGTAGTGGAATGCCTTGAACTGAAACATTTTGCATATTTAAAGTGCTTTTATTGTCTTCTATTGAACCACTAACTTTTAAATATAAATTTACTTTACTAGGTAATATTCCCAAAGCAGGTATTTCTTCTTTTATTTGCTCTTTAGAATATTTTTCCGATAAAACATTATTTAAGAAATAGTACAACATCAGTTGCAATTTTTTCGGAAAACAATTCATCATGCTCAACAAAAATCATAGTAGGGCGATAATTCAAAATTACATCTTCAATTTGAATTCTTGAAAGAAAATCAATATAATTTAAAGGTTCGTCCCAAATATATAAGTCAGCTTGTTCACATAAACTTTTTGCAATTAGAACTTTTTTCTTTTGACCTTCACTATAATTTTCCATATTCTTATCAAATTGAATTCTTGCAAAATCAAACTTACGAAGAATTGATTTAAATAAACTTTCATCAATATTACTTTCTCTTGCAAAATCTGTTAAATTTCCCATTAAAAAAGAAGTGTCTTGTGAGACATAAGATATTTTCATTTCGTTTGCCACAAATACATTTCCAACATAAGAAATATTTTGACCTAATATTAGTTTTATAATACTTGATTTACCACAGCCATTAGGCCCCTTAAGATGTATTCTATCACCATTTTCAACAACAAAATCAACATCTTCACAAACTTTGTTTTCACCATAAAATATAGATAGATTGGAAATATCTATTAATCTATTATTTTTATAAGTTAAAGGATTTAATTTTAGACTTTCAGCAGTTTCTATATTTTTTAAAAGTTTAGATTTATCTTCAACCGCTTTATCTCTACGATTTTCTGTGTTTTTAGCTCTTTGGGCCATTTTAGCAGCTTTAGCTCCAATAAATCCTTTATCTACTCTATTATCGCTTTGAGCAGTATTACGAGATTTTGAAGCTTCTATTTTATAAGACCAGTCTGTTGCTTGTTTTGCTGACTGCTCTAATCTCGAAATATCTCTTTTTAATTTTTCGTTTTCTGCTAATTCAAAAATATCTTGTCTTTCTTTATTTTCCAACCAAGAAGAAAAGTTCCCTTGTTGAATTTCAATATTAGTTTTATTTATTGAAAGTATATGATTAACACAATTATTAAGAAAAGTTCGATCGTGAGAAACTAAAATAAAACTTCTTTTACCATTTAAATATTTTGCAACGATAACGCGAGATTGTGCGTCTAAATGATTTGTAGGTTCATCAATAAGTAGAAAATTATTATCTCTTATAAATAGAATTGCTAGTAAAACTTTAGTTTGCTCACCTTTACTTAATGTTTCAAAAGGTCTATTTAATATATCTTCAGGTTCCATTTCTAAAAGTGAAACTTCACGATCTAATTTCCATTTTTCATATTCTTCAAAAGCCGAGTTTATTTCATAAGCTATTTCATAAGTGGTTTTACTTTTATCATTGATTTCAAAAGGAAAATAATCAAAATGCACATTTGCAGAAATATTTCCACTATATTCATATTTCCCCATCAAAAGGTTTAAAAAAGTTGTTTTACCTCTACCATTACGGCCAATAAACCCCAATTTCCAGCTAGTATCAATTGAAAAAGAAACATTTTCAAAAATGTTGTCATAACTTTCATCGTAGTGAAAGGATAAATTTGAGACAGTAATTGTAGCCATAAAATCACCTCATAACCATAAATTCCAATTGAAATTTCATATATAATAATATAATTTGTGAAAATTTGCGAAAAATTTCTACTTTAGTAAGAAATTCATGCCACTATTATAACATTTTATCTTAATTTTCAATAGGGACAATAGTAAAAAACGACTTAGCAAACAATATACTATCGTTCAAATAATAAACAATATTTGTTAAAGAATATAATATTATCATTATATTAACAGCGAACCCAACTACAAAATAGAAAATGTTCGCATAATCACTAATTGGCAGGGGTGGAGAGAATCGAACTCCCAACAAAAGTTTTGGAGACTCCTATTATGCCATTTAACTACACCCCTATGCCTTTTAATTTAAACAAATAAATTGACTTTTGTCAATCTAAATAGTATCATCAAATTATGGAGAAATTATGAAAAGATTATTAACTGGATTTAAACCTACTGGAGAGTTAACTATTGGAAATTATATTGGAGTTATAAAACAAATATTAGAATATCAAAAAGAATATGAAACATATGTATTTGTTGCAGATCTTCATTCTTTAACTGTTGATAATAATGTTGAAGATCTTAAAAGAAATATAAGAGATTTTGCCGCTTTATTTATTGCTACTGGTGTTTCTAATAATAATTCAGTTTTATATGTTCAATCCGATTGTCCATATATTACAGCGGTATCATGGTTATTAGAATGTAGTACTTATTATGGTGAAATGAGTAGAATGATTCAATTTAAAGAAAAAAGTAAAAATAATGATAATTTTACTGTTGGTTTATTTACATATCCAGCATTGATGGCATCCGATATATTAGTTGTTGATTCAGAAATAGTACCAGTTGGAATAGATCAAAAACAACATGTTGAATTAACAAGAGATGTTGCGATTAGATTTAATAATAAATATGGTAATACTTTTGTAATTCCTGAAGCTAAAACTAATGATGTTGGTATTAAAATAATGGATTTGCAGGATCCCACTAAAAAAATGAGTAAAACTGAAGAAAGTAAAAAAGGAGTAATATCTCTTTTAGATAGTTTAGAAGACGCTAGAAAAAAGATTATGGGTGCTACGACAGATAGTGAATCAATTATTAAATATGATGAAAAAAACAAACCTGGTATTTCAAATTTATTAAATATATATTCTGGTTTAACTGATATTCCGATAAAAGATATAGAAAATAAGTATAAAGGATCTAATTACGGAGAATTTAAAAAAGCATTGGCTGATATTGTAGTATCATTTTTAGATGATTTACAAACTAAATATAAATATATAATTGAGAATAATGAAGTTGATTATATATTAGATACTGGATCTAAAAAAGTAAATGAAATGGCTAAACAAAAATACGAAACAATGAGAAATAAAATGGGAATAATTAGATAAAATAGAAATATATAAGTGTGGAGGATAAGTGACAAAACTTGAATTTAAAAATGTATACAAAAGTTATGATAAAGATAAGTTTGTTATAAAAGATATATCATTTACAATAAATGATAACGATTTTTTAATATTATTAGGAAGTTCGGGTTGTGGAAAGACAACGATATTGAATTTAATTGCTGGACTGGAAGAAGTTACTAAAGGTGAAATATATATTAATTCTCTATTAGTAAATAATGTTGAACCTAAAGATAGAGATGTTGCAATGATATTTCAAAATTATGCTCTTTATCCTCACATGAATGTATATGATAATATTGCTTTTTCTTTAAGAAATAAAAAAGTTGATGAACAAACGATAAATAATAAAATTATTGAAGTTTCAAAAACTCTAAAAATTGAGGAATTATTATATAAAAAGCCCAACAAAATATCAGGAGGTCAAAAACAAAGAGTATCTATTGCAAGAGCAATTATTAGAGAACCCAAAATATTTTTAATGGATGAACCTTTATCAAGTTTAGATGTTTCTCTAAGAAATGAAATGAGAGAAGAATTGAAGAAGTTACATAATAAACTAAATAAAACAATAGTATATGTTACTCATGATCAAATAGAAGCACTTACTTTAGGAACTAAAATTATAGTTATTGAAGAAGGCAAAATATTTCAAGTAGGCACACCAAAAGAAATTTATGAAAGACCAAGTAATGAATTTGTTGCTCAATTTATAGGAGCGCCTAAAATGAATATAATCAAAGATTTGAAAATCAATTATAAAAATAAAGAAAAATATATTGTTTTTTTTGATAAAAAAATAAAAATAAATACTAATATAGAAGCAAATAGTCTTGATATTGGTATTAGAGCAGAACATCTATTTTTTGACAATAGAAATAGAGATATTAAAATTAATTCATCAATTGATTATTATGAATTAATTGGTTCCGAGTATATTGTCCATGGAAAAACAAATTATGGAGATTTAATATTTAAATTACCATCAACATTTAATATAGATGACAAAAAAACAATTTCTCTCAGTTTAAGTGTTGAAAAAATCCATTTATTTGATAATATAACTAAAGAAAGGATTTATTTATGAAAAAAAAATTAGGAATTGGATTAATTGTAATTGGTTTGTTAATTGGTTTGTTTTTTATGCTAAACAAGAAAGAGGAAGATGACAAAAAAATAGTAATATGGGCATATGACAATGTTGCAAATATTGCGGAAAAAGCAGTTGAAATATACAAAAAAGAAAATAAAGATTTAGATTATGAGTTTGAAGTAGTTAAAATTGGTCAAGAGGATATGGTTGAAAAAATAAAGGTATATTTATCTACAAATTCATTAAACAACTTGCCTGATGTTTTTTATGATGAAGATTATAATTTTTTAGAGTTTATTAAATATTATGAAAATAATTTTGTTGATTTAACAGAATATGTAAATTTAGAAGACTATGCTATTTTTAAAAGAATAAATGTAACTTACAATGATAAAACATATGCTATTCCATTTGATTGTGGTGTTGGTGTAATGTTTTATAGGGTGGATTTAATTAAAAAAGCAGGATACGAAGAAAAAGATATGGAAAATTTAACATGGAATCAATTTATAGAAATAGGAAAGAAAGTTAAGAAAGAGACTGGAATAGATATGATTACTGTTCTTCCTGAAGGTGACATGGAAGGTAGATTATTGTATCAATCTGCAGGTACTTGGTTTTTTGATGAAAATGGAAAAGCAAACATAGAAAATAATCAAGCATTTATAGATTCATTTAATACTATTAAAAGGGTTTTAGATTCAGGAATTGTATATAAAACAACCAGCTGGGATGATATTATATCATCAATAAGCAATGAAAAGATAGTAAGTTTAGTAGGAGGTTCTTGGTGGAGTCCAATAATTGAAAGTTATAAAGAACAATCAGGAAAATGGAGAGTAACTACAATGCCAAGAATGAGCGAATCTAATGATTATAGTAATTACTCTAACCTTGGAGGGGGAAACTGGTTTGTTATAAATAAAAGTAATAAAGAAATAGCAATTGATTTTGCTGTAAGTACTTTTGGAAAAAGTCAAGAGTTAATAGATTATTCTGCAGAAACATTTGCTATTGTTCCCGTAAATTTAAATCTTATTAAGAATTTAACTGTTAATGATAATGATTTTTTTGGAGGAGAAAAAATAGCAAAAAAAATGGCTGAATACTCAGAATATATAAAACCAGTTAAATATGGTTTGCATACTTATGAAATTACTTATTATGTAGGAACAGTATTTCAAGAGTATTTGGACGATAAATTATCTTTTGAAGATGCAATAAAAAAGATGCAAAAAGAAGCAGAAAAAGTTTCAATGGAATAGCACTATGTTAAAAGAAAAGAAAAACAGAAAATTCATCTTCATTTTACCAAGTATTCTATTTATTATTTTCTTAGTATATATTCCTTTTATATATTCTTTGATTATGTCTTTATACTACGGTAGAGGAAACAATTTAAAGTTTTCTTTTTTTAAAAACTATTCTTTACTTTTTAATGATGATGTTTTTAATAAAGTAATATTAAATTCATTAACATTTACTATTATAATAGTTCCAATAATAATATTATTTAGCTTATATGTTTCATATATATTATTAAATATTAAATCGGAAAAGACAAAGAACATTTTCACTACTTTGTTGTATATTCCTTGTATTACTTCTCCAGTTGCTTACTCATTGTTTTTTAAACAATTGGCTTATAATGACGGAATTTTATCAAGTATATTTAATAATTTTAATATTCTTGGAAATGTTTGGTCAGCAAGGTTATATATTTCTTTAATATGTATTTGGGCATGGTCAGGTTATTATATATTATTTTTATTTACTGCGATTAAAAATGTTGATGTTAATTTATATAAGGCAGCTAAACTTGATGGTGCATCAAATTTTAAAATATTTAGAAAAATAGTAATTCCTTTAGTAAAACCAGTTTTAATTTTAATGACTATATTAGTAATAATTGGAACATTTCAATTATTTGTTGAGTCATCATTAATTACTAAGGGAGGCCCATCAATGGGGACATATTCTATAGTACATTACTTATATAATAGAGCTTTTGTTTATGTATCACAATATGGTTATGCTTCTGCTTTAGGAATATTAGTTTTTCTTTTCTGTTTAATAGTAAGTATTCCATTTGTAAAAAGGATGATAAAAGATGAAAACACTCTTTAGCAAAAAATTTAATATATTTATATTAATAATTATTTCTTGTCTTTTTTTAGTACCATATTTTATAATGCTGATATCATGTTTTAGTACTAATTCTGCAATTAAAGGCAATGATATATTAAATAATATTTCTTTAAATAATTTTATTTTTAATTTCAATTTATTAATTAAAGAAAAGTATTTGATTAATTCCTTATTAAATTCATTTATAGTTTCTATATTTGCGTCTCTTTTGAGCGTATTTATGTCTTCCATGGCTGGATATGGTTATATGATATGTGAAAAAAACAAAAAAATAAAAAAACTATACTTATTTTCGTTTTTTCCAATGTTGATTCCATCTTTTATACTGATAATCCCAATATTTTTAATTTTTAATTCTTTAAATTTAATAGATACATATATAGCTCTAATTATTGGATCAATATCTGTATCATTTAATATATATTTATTTAAACAAAATTCAAAACTTTTACCGATTGAACTATTAAAAATAGCGAGAATTGATGGTTTATCTGAATTTAGTATATATAAAAAAATATACATTCCATGTATGAAACCTGTTTTTGTTACTGCTTTATTATTATCTTTTTTAGAATCTTGGAATGCATTATTAATTCCTTCGGTCATAGCAAGATCTAAAGAAATGTTTACTAATACTTTATTTTTGAATAGTTTGGGTACTATTTGGTCTAGTGATTATGGCTTATTAATGATATCTTTAATTTTTTCTACTATTCCAATTATTGTATTATTTATAATATTTCAAAAGAATTTCAAGAGTGGAATAAATATATCAAATTAAAAAAGACATATCAATATATATGTCTTTTTTTATTAGGATTATGCATTTTTGAAATGCTTTTTTGTTTTGAAATAGTTCTTTTATATGATCCTTTAACTGTTTTTTTAGAGCCTTCAGATGCATAATTAATATAAGAATTATAAATTTTTATCCATTGTTCATATCTTAATGAAGTAATATTTTTATTCCAATCTATATTTAAATCTTTTCTAATCTTTTTTTGTTGCTCAAAAGTAAATATATTTGATGTAGCATCTTTGAAACTAGTATTATTTATATATAAATACGAAATAAAATCCAAATAAGTATATATGTCATTGTTTTTTATATCACTATATGTTTTTTTATGATAATGAACTAACACTATTTTTACATTAGGTATAGGATAAAAATCGGTTTTTATAAAATTGAATATTATTTTTCCTTCATAAATTGGTTTATATAAAAGTGACTTGCTTGTTTCCATACAATAAGGATTTCCTAAAAATCTATATGCTGTTTCTTCTTGCATAATAAGATAAAAATCATCTATGTATTTGTAATTTTCGATTAGTTTATTAAATATTTCAGTTGTAAGATTAAAGGGTATATTGGAAAATATTTTAATATTTTGATTATAATTAAAATTGTATTTTAAAAAGTCCATATTATAAATAGATACATTTTCAAATTTTTTTTCGACTAAATTATTATATAATCCTTTGTCATATTCAATAGCAATAACATGTTTTGCTTTTTTTGACAAAGCATCAGTTATAATTCCTTTACCTGGTCCTATTTCTAATACAACATCTTCCTTTGAAATATTACTTAACCCAACAATTTTGTTGACAGTTCTAGGATTATGTAAAAAGTTTTGAGATACCTTAATATTTATCAAATTTAATCACCCAAGTTAATTATATCATGATAGTAGAAAAAACATTAATATAATAATTTGACAATAGCATAATAGAAAGTATAATATATTTGTTGGGGGATTTATGGATAAAGATAAATTATATAGAGAATTATTGAAAAAACAATTTATAAGTGCTAAAGGAATAAGAAATGAAGATGAATCTGATGCATTTAAGATTGACTTAGAAGATTGGTTATCTTCTAGACTTGGATTAGCGGAAGATGTTTTTTCTTTTTTTGATTATTTGGGTTATGAATATGAAGGAGTAAATAATATTGAAGTTGGAAAAGGATTAAATGATTCTATATTTTATAATAGAATAGAGTCAACATTGATTACTCCATTTGTTAAAGGATTAAAAAATCAAATTAATCCTATAATTGAAGGGGATATAAAGGTATCTGGAGATAATCCAATTATAGTAAATAAGAAAAAAACTTTGATTGAAATTTCACAAATAAATAGTGATAAATTTGATAACTTAATAATATATAATCCATATAATATTGAAGATTTAAATAAATGGGATAATATTCATAATTATAATAAAAAAATTAATATAATTGTGGGTATATTTGGCTTTATAAAAGATAAAGATAAAGATATTAAAATAAAACAATTAAATGATTTTAAAAGTTTATTAAGTAATAAAACATATAAATATGCTTTAGAAACTAACGATTATACTTACTTAGGTGCTATAGGGCCTGATGAATGGGATAAAGAGTTTAAAATACTTAGAAAATAAAGAATAAATATCTTTTTTTTTATTTATATGATATAATTTATAAAGTTAAAAACTTTTAATTAAAAAAAGGAGAAAAAATGAGCAAAATTAAAATTTTTAGTTTAGGAGGACTAAACGAAAAAGGCAAAAATATGTATGTTATTGAAGTTGATAAAGATATATTTGTATTTGATGCAGGTTCAAAATATGCAGAAGGGCACTTATTAGGTATTGATTATGTAATACCTGATTTATCTTATTTAAAGGAAAATGTTGATAGAGTAAAAGGAATATTTATAACACACCCACATGATGAACATATTGGAGCTTTACCTAATGTTATTAATGAATTACCTAATGTTAAAATATATGGAACAATGTTTACTATTGATACTATAAAAAGAACATTAGAAGAAATTAATATACCTACTACTAATATTGTTGAAATATCACCACATAAAAAAATTGTATTTGGAGAAAACAGTATATTTCCAATTAGTTTAACACATTCAGTACCAGAGAGTGTTGGATATGTTTTAAATACTAAAGACGGCGCAATTTTTTATACTGGAAACTTTGTTTTTGATTCTACTATGAGAGGTTATTATAAAACAGATATTGGTAAACTTGCTTATGTTGGTAAACAAGGAGTACTTTGTTTATTGTCTGAATCATTATATTCAGGTAGAAAAGGATACACTTCACCTAATCATAGATTATCAAGTTTAATTAATGAAATGTTGATTAGAAAAGAAGAAAGAATAATATTTCATGTAATATCTACAAATATATATAGACTTCAAGAGTTATTTAATGAAGTTTTAAAAACACAAAGAAAAATAGTAATAATGGGTAAAAAATTACAAAAAATAATTAATTATGTATTAGAAAAAGGTTATGTTAAATTTGATAAAAGTAGAATTGGTGATTTAACTAATATTAATGATAGAGATGTATTAATATTAACATCATCAGATAATGATAAACCATTTGTTAATATTGAGAAAATATTAAGTGGTTATGATAAATTTATTACAGTTAAACCAACAGATACTTTTATATTTTTAGAACCAATTAGTGATGATTTAGAGAAATCCGCAGTTAAAATAACTGATAAAATTGCTAAAATTGGACCAGATGTAATTATATTATCCACTGATAAATATTTATCACATCATGCATCTAGTGAAGATTTGATGTTGATGTTAGATTTAATTAATCCTAAATATTATTTTCCTGTAATAGGAGAGTATAGACACCAAGTTGAAAATGCTGATATAGCTTCTATTATAGGTATTCCAAAGGATAACATTCTATTAAAAGAAAATGGTGATGTAATAACTTTTGAAAATGGCAATTTGATTGATAAATTTGAAAAAGTTAAAGTTGGAAATATAATGATAGATGGAATATCTACTGAAGATGTTGGAGAATTAGTAATTAAAGATAGAGAAATGTTGTCAGATAATGGAATAGTAATAATATCTTCAACTTTAGATAAAAAAACCAAACAACTTTTAGCGGGTCCTGAAATTATTACAAGAGGTTTTATATATGTAAAAGAGAGCTCTGATATGATAAAAGAAATAGGGGAAATATCACTTAAGATTCTAAATGAAAATATTAGTAATAATTATGTTGATTATAATAATGTAAAAAATTCAATTAGAGAAGAAGTTGGTAGATATCTATATATGGAAACTGAAACTAGACCTATGATAATAACTGTAATGCAAGAAATATAAAAAAAATCTACTTAGTAGATTTTTTATTTTAATTATATATCTTCATTAAAATAATGGTCATTATCTAAATCTTGTAATTTTTTTGGAGTTATTAAAAAATAATCATTTCTTTTGAAATCAGACTTATCTTGTGTAACAGGATCGTCATAAGTAATATCTATTACTAAGGTTTTATTATCTAAATATACCATATTCCATGTATGTGTTTCATTAGAAACTCTAATATTATCTATATTCATTTTATATAAAAATAAAGCCATTAAATCAGTATATCCACTACATATTGCATATCCATCAAATAATGGAGCATATGCTGTATTGGATTTTCTATGTGTAGTTTTTTCAACATACTCAGTATCATACTTAGTGTTATCTATTATATAATCATGTATTTTTTGAAGATTTTGTTTTACTGTTTTTTCTTTATCATATAATTTATCAAATAATTTGTTTTTTTCTTCTTCAATTAGTTTAACTAAATCATCACTATATAATCTAAGAACCTTAACTGTTATTTTACCATTATTTTTAAATTCAGTAGATATTGATGTATATGAGTTATATACATGGACAAAACCATTTATGTGAGACAAAATCATATCATCTTTAGTTAATTCTTTAACATCGTTGATACACTCTTCATACTTTAAATCACAATAAAAAGTAAATTCATCCATTCCTGATGCAAGAATAGTATAAAAAATATTTAATAATTCTTTAGAATTTTCTGGAGAAAAATCATTTGTTAATTCAACATATTTATTAGGATTATTTATTTGCCATTCATTATATTCAATATTAGAACCTTTTCTTGTATAATATTCAACAACTGCAATCATTGATTCATTTTCTTTAGATAATTTATATAATGTTAATATTCCTACAACAATAATTATAAGTGCAATCAAAGTTTTTATTAATTTTTTCATATTGTCTCCTAAGTATATATTATTATTTATACAAAAAAAAAACAAGGATTATTTTTCCTTGTTTACTTTTTTTGCCAATCTTGATTTTTTTCTAGCAGCAGTTTGTTTTTTAATAACACCTTTTTTAGCTGCTTTATCTATATCTTTAGTAGCTTTTCTTAATGCTTCTTTTTTGTCTTCAGCTTTAATTAATTTTTTAACTGAAGATTTTACTCTTGCTTTAACAGGAACATTAGATGCTCTTTTTTTAGCATTAGTTTTAATTCTCTTTATAGAACTTTTTATGTTAGCCAATTTGTTTCACCTCCCACTTTATATTTTTAATTATATCAAACAATTGTAAAATTACAAGAATATTTATGATAAAATGTATTTGGTGATTAAATTGGACAGATTAGAGGTTGAAAGATCAATTATAAAAAAACATAGAAAAGGTATATGGACTAAATTTATTAAAGCAATACAAGATTATAATTTAGTTGAAGAGAATGATGTTATTGCGGTTTGTATGAGTGGAGGAAAAGATTCTTTTTTAATGGCTAAATGTTTTCAAGAATTAAAAAGACACGGAAAATATAATTTTGATATAAAATTTATATCAATGAATCCAGGATATAATGAGGAAAACTTAGAACTTATCATTAATAATTCTAAATATTTAAATATACCTTTGGAAATATTTAATTCTGATATTTTTGAATATTTAAACAAATCAAATAATAATCCTTGTTATATGTGCGCAAGAATGAGAAGAGGTCATTTATATTCAAAAGCAAAAGAACTTGGTTGTAATAAAATTGCGCTTGGTCATCATTTTGATGATGTAATAGAAACTGTTTTATTAAATATGTTTTATAATGGTGTATATGGAGGAATGCCTCCCAAATTAAATAGTGATAATTTTGAAGGTATGGAATTAATAAGACCTATGTATTATATTAAAGAAGAAGATATAAAGTACTGGGCAAATTCTAATAATTTAAAGTTTTTAGATTGTGC
>JAAYGD010000005.1 GCA_012727915.1 Mycoplasmatota bacterium
AATCCACCAAGTTCTCCCATATATATTAAATAATCCATACAATTCATATCAGTATAAAATGAAGGGAACTCTGGAGAATATCCAAGCATTTTTTTAGCGTCTATTGAACCTATTTTATATCCACCAACAAATGCTTCTCCACTAGTAGGTATTATCAAATCACATAACATAGACATAGTTGTAGTCTTACCTGCTCCATTAGGACCTAAAAATCCATATATCTTACCTGGCTTTAAATCAATTGATATATTATTAACTGCAATAAGATCTCCAAATTTTTTAGTAAGATTCTTTATTTCAATTATATTATCCATAAATCCTCCTTATCATGTAATTTCTAATAAGTTTATGACCTATAGATAAATAAACTAATAACGATATAAACGCTAATGTTAATATTAAAAATATAATTATAAAAGGATTAAATTTTTTTATTGATATATTAATTGAATAATTTTGAGTTTTACCCCATCTATCGATTGACTTAATTACCAAATTGTAATTTCCTCTTTTTAGTTTCAAATCAAATTCATCTTCATATTCAGTAGTTAATAAAGTACCTTGATTAAATACTTTTATTACTCTTAAATCTTCTTTTAATGTTTTATTTAATTTAATGTTAATTGGAGATTTATATGTATTATTCATTTTTAAACTATCAACTAATAAATCATTATAATAATTAATACTTACTGGAGAATTTTCATTTGTAACTCCAAATATTTTATTATCATCTGTTTTTATGGATTTCATAATATATAAATCAAACTCTGATAAAATTTTATTTTCTTTAGCGTCATATATAATACTGGTATTAGCAGGTGGATTAATTATAAATAAACCATTACCATTTACTACTTCATTAATTTGTTTATAATAAGCAATAGAACTAAAACTATCTTCCATATACCCCTTATTAAATTCTTGAGTATAATAAAAATCTACACTTCTTATTAAAGCTTTTTTATTAATATCATAAATTTCTAATACTAATTTTGATTGAGGATAATATTCCTCTTTTAATATATATATTTCTTTTTTATTATCATTTGTAATGTCAAACCCAGATACAATATATTTATTACTCATATCATAATTAAATACTATTAAACCATCATACTCAGCATCGGATTTTCCTGTAGAAATATCTCTAATGGGTTCTGGATTACCTTTTTCTTCTTCTTTATCAATTCTATATAATGAAGAGCCATCTTTACCACTTATAAAATTATAAGATACTCCATTTATTACTTCACATAAATCATTATAACCATCATCATTTATATCATCTTCTAAAAAATTATACATTGAACCATATGAATTCATTATATTAATAACAAAAATACTAGTCAGATCTTTACCAGATAATATATTATATATTTGTTTTTTATCTTTATCTCTATCGTTTATAAGTAATTCTTTAATACCATCATTATTAATATCTGGAATCAACAATGCATAATCCATATTTTGTAAATCATTAGGAAAAGAATGTTTTTTATTTGTTTTAACATATTCAATTATTGTTCCATTTTTTTTAGAAGTAAAAATAGTGGCTTTATCTTTTTCTAATGCAATTAAATCATATATAGAATCACCATTAATATCACCAACATTTATTAATTTAGACGAATCAACATCTAAATATGAATTAATAACTCCATAAAAACTTATAGAGGATCCATTTATAATCATAGAATCAATAACTAATTCAGATATTTTGTCTCCATTCATATCATTAATTGCGGTCAAATCATTACCTATTAAATATGTATTTATAGTCTTACCATTTTGAACAAAAGAACCAGTTTGAAGCATTTTAAACTTAATTGTGGTTCCTTTTACTGCATCTATAATTAAAAAGTAAGACCCAATTACCCTGTTCTCTTCATCAGTCTTATTTATGAGCGCAGTTATGTCATTAACACCATCTTTATTAAAGTCTTTTGCAATAGATATCGAAAACAATCCAGTATTATTAAAATCAGTTGGAATATTATATTCCCAAATAGGTAAAGTATCATTTAAATTATCATATTTCTCTATTTTATTTACAATACCATTAGTTTCATAACTAATATATAATTCATCATTATTACTTTTTAATATTTGAGGATAAGAATAATTATTTATATTTTTTATTAATTTAAAAGATTTAGAATCAACAAGTAAACTAAAAGTATCTATTTGTTCAATTAATATATTTTCTTTAATACTTTGAATAAACATTATATTATCATTAAGTTCATTTACTCCAATATATATTTTATTATCTTTTATTTTTTTACCAGATTTATATTCATACTCTCCAATAATAATATTCTTTTCTTTTATCTCTATAGGTAATAAAAAAGTATCACCCATATTTAAAGGTTCAATATTTTTAAATTTTAAATTTGCAATTGTTACTTCATTAACATTATTAAAATTATTAATATCAATGCTTATTACTTTAGGATTTAAAGAATATTCTTTATCTCTTTCTTTTGCATTTAAAAAAGCTCCAATTAATATTTTATCTTCATAGAAAAACATCTCAAAATTATTATAAAATTCAGTTGTTTTATTAGTTGGACTAATTGAATCTCCTTGATAAGAAGACTCTGTAAAATAATATTGTTCTAATATTTCTTTATCTATATTATATGTATTTATTTTATCTAATACTTTACCCGTTTTTCTTTCAATATTAAATAGAGTTCCATCTTCTCCAATTGCGTATAATTTATCGTTATAGAATTCAACTTGCCAAATATTTCTTTTTACTTTATAAGTAATCCCATCTCTAATCAATGATAAATCTTCTAATAACTTAGAAGACCATAATATCTTTCCAGTTTTACCATCCAATAATTTAACTTCTCCTAATTGGTTTGATATAGCAATTTCTTCAAATAAATTATTGTTTATATCCTTTACTTCAGTAACATCCCAAATATTATCTTTATCTTTATATTTAAATAATAAAGAACCATCTTCATTACTTAAAACATATATAGAATAATCACTTATTACTACTATAGAATTTCCTACTTCTTCAATTTTATTTATATTTATATTTTCATAATAATATTTTGATTGATAATTATATTTTTTTTCTGTTAATACCTTAGACCATATTATAGATTCATCTTTACCACTAAACGCAATAACATTATAATAACCATAAATAGAATTAGAAGAATAAACTATATCTTTTATTTGATCTCCATTTATATCTTCTACTACAATTACACTAACTGGTTTATAATTAGTTTTAATATGTTTTACAACATCTTCATTTTTTATATAAATTCCTGTATTAGAAGAAATAATATAGCTATCATTTTTGTCATTAATATTTAACTTAGTTACAATTGTCTTTTGTTTTATTGAAGCATCTACTCCACCAGAATAATTAAAAACACTAGGTTCTAAAGCTTTTACATTAACTAACAAAAAGAATATCATTATAAATACTATCTTTTTCATGTTCTTCCCTCACTACTATCAAAAGATAGAATAGAACCATTATTTTCTTTAATATCACTAATATGAGAAACTATAAATTCTCTTACATGATTTACACCATAAATACTTTTTAACATCTCTTCAGAACCAATTTCTCTACCTATTCCATTTTCGGGTATTATTCCATTATAAATTATATCCTTATCATTTTCTTCCATATTTGAAAAATATATTTTAGAAGTAACATCTTTTTTCCAATATTCTTTACCCTTTATTTTCAATTCATCAATTTTATCTATTAAATATTCTTTTATATAATCAAATTGTTTAATATTCTCATCATTTAAGATAGAGGAATCATCATGAGTTTCTTTTTTCAATACATTAGAATATATAATAAGTGATCTAAATCTATAATAAAACTTAGTTAAATTAAAAGTATCTTCTACTTCTTTATAAAAGTTGTCTTTATAATATCTATCATATCCATAATTCATTTGTTCTTTCCAATAACTAAGTTCACTATATATATTTTCTTTATTTTCTACAATAGAATAATAATGTTTTCCCTCTTTTTCATATCTTATATATTTTTTTGGAGGATCTTCTTTTAAAATTTGAACCCTTTCAAAAGAACTATTAATCTCAAATATATTTTTTTCTACTTGTAATGGTTTTGTTTTATTATTCAATGTTTGAATAGTATTTAACATTAAATTCATATTTTTTAAATATTCTTTTTGATCTTCTTCTGAATTTATATCCTTATTTAGAGAATCTAATTGATTTTTTAATATTACATAATATGTTTTTAATTCATCATGATCTATAGTTTTTTCTAAATAAGAATATATATTTAAAGAAAACAATCTATGTTCATGTTCAGAGATTTTCATAAATATATCATTATTACTTAGAGGTTTTGAAGCCTTAGCAGATATTTCATATAAATCATTTAAAAATGATAGAGCTTCATCTTTATTAGAAATCTTATCTTTATAAGTTGATAACAATCCTATCTCATCAGTCATCTTTATTTTTTTCATATATTCAAAATCTAATTTATTTTTTTCTAATTCAATTTTTTCCATCAAAGATTGATATGTTTCATCTTTACTAAATCTCGAATTAATATAAATGTCTTTTATTACTGAATTAAGTTTTTTAAATAAATCACTTTTATTTTGTCTTTCAAAATCAAACTCTAAATCTTTTATTTTTAAATAACTCAACAAAATATTCTTTCTATTATTTTCATAATTAAATAATAAGAATTTTTTAATATTCTCATCATTTAATAGACTTTGTTCCTTTAATATCTTTTCTTTTATGTTTTCTCTTTCTTTAATTAAGCCATCTAAAAATCCATGATTATATTCTTCATTAACTTGTTTTAAACTTCTTAATTCATAAATATTTCTTTCTATTCTTGCAAGTTCATTTGTATAAAATAATCTTCTATCATTTAAAGTAGATTCATTACTTTCTTTTAAGTAAGAGTCTCTAATATTTTTATTGCTCGATGATAAGTATAATATATTTCCTCTCAAAGAAAAAAGCTCTATTACTTGAGGCATTAATTTAATATCAATTCTATAATTATTAAAAAAATTATTTAATATTTCATAGCACTCCATATAGCCTCTCTTCTATTATACATAATACCATTTAAGCATAATAAAATCAATAAAAAAAGAATTCATAAGAATCCTTTTATCTTCCACTTTGTGCGCCAGTATCTACGTTTGTTTGACCATCTTGAGTGCTATTTGGTGTTTCACTAGTATTTGTTGAATCAGAATTATTTGGTAACATTGAATCAGAATTATTTGGTTTAGTTGAGTTTGATTTTAATTCGTTTTTTCTTAATTTCCATTCTGCTTCTAATTCTTCATCTGATTTACCTTTTTCATCATGTCTTTCTTCTACAACTTCATGAATATATCCTTGAATATCTTTAACCTCTTTAGTAGCTAAATCTGCTTCAGATAAAGCGGGATCCATTTCAATTGCTTTAGAAATCAATAACATTTTTCCATAACTGATATCATAATTATCTGCAGATGCTTTCATTTCTTCAGTTACACCCTTTACTGTAAGCTCAGCATTATAATTTTTTTCTTTTATATGAGCTTATATTTTTGTTTTAACTTTGTTTTCTAATTGAAGTCTAGTCTCTTCTGATGCATTCATTACAGTAAGTTCTATAGTATTTTGTAATTGACCAATTTCAACTGTATTATCAATTATTTCTTCTGCAACATTCTCTATTGGTTTTCCAAGTAATTTCATATCTGATAATAATATATCAGCATCTTCATTTAATGGAGTTACTTCTCTTACAACATTGTCAGCATCTACTCCCAATTCTACTTCTGGATTAATCTTTAATAGTACATAACTATAACCTTCTGTATTATTTCTCATAAATACCAAGTAACCTACTACCACAAGTAAAACAACAATACCTAAAATTGCAAAATATTTTTTCATTCATTCACTCCTTCTATGATAATATGCATCACTTTTCACAAAAAAAGTCAAATTATTGTTTCTTTTTAATTGTAAACATATAAGAAAATATAAAACTAATAATTAATATTAAAATAGAAACAATTCCATTTATATCTAATGAAATACCAGGATATATCGCGTAAATAGATCCTATTACAAACCCTATTATGATACTATAAGTACCCACATAATGTTTCTTTAATAAATAATTCATTAATTTAACTAAAATTATAACTCCAAATACTATTCCCAATAATAAATATATAAAATCCATAAAATTATTGCTTATAGTATTAATTGGATTGGTAATTAAATACAAAAAATACTCATAAGTACCTACCAACATTAATAAAAAAGAACTACTAATACCCGGCACAACTTTACCAATAGAAAAGATTAAACCAGTAAGAAAAAGGTATATAAAAGATTGAGCATTAGTATTATCAATGATTGATAAATTAACAATATTTTTTCCAAATATAAATAGCAACAAAGATAAAGAAAAAGAAATAAATATTAATAAGTAATTAGGTTTATGTTTTTCTTTAATATTATTCATTAAAGAAGGAATACTACCTAAGATTAATCCTATAAATACAAAATAAACTTGATTATAATTCTTTTCAAACAATAAATATTGAATGATTTTACCAACAAAAACAACTCCAATTGAAGCTCCTATTACTATTGGTGTTAATAATTTTAAACTCTCTTTAGGCCTTTTTAAAATATTATTTAAAGAAAATACTATTTTATCATATACATTTAATATAACGGCAATTACACCACCACTAACTCCTGGCATAATTAATCCTATTCCTATAATCAACCCCACAATCAAATTATAAAGCATAAAAACTCCTATTCAAAAGTTGAATTTTGATTTAATGGTTGAATTTGAATATATGTTACACCATCATTTACAACTATTTCTTCCCCATCTACATATTTATAAACAGTTTGAGCCTCTCTAGAAGCTTTAGTCCAAGTTATTGGTCTAGCATGTCCATTAGTTACAAAATATCCATTACCTGTTCCTACATTTACCAATGTAATTCTACCTTTATCAGAATTATCTGGATCAGCATAACTTTTTACATTAATTATTATAATATTAGTAGTAGTTAATTGTTTTTTTGATTCTACATCAGTATGTTTATTTCCATTAATAAATCTATAATATAATCCTTCACTAGAATTATATTCATATCTTACAGAATAACTACTTGAATATTTTATATTTACTTTATTAGCAGACATAGCATCTTCTTCTTCAGATATTGATAATGTGTCTACCGAATAATTTAATAAATTATCCTTTTCAGTTGTTTTTCTTAAACTCTTACCTAATTGATTAATTTCGCTAATACTCGTAAATACATTGTGAGGAGAAATATGCCCCCAAGTACTTACTCTTTTAGCAGGTACTACATGATTTATCTTATAAACACTTAAATCTCTTAAAGCTTGAGGACTTTGTCCGTGATGAGTATAAATAACATCGTTTTCCATAGCATAATCAAGATAATAATGTCTTGCACTTCTAACTGGCCCTATATAATTAGCATTACTATCTTTAAATATTGCAAATAAACGAGTTAATCCCCATTCTACAGATATATCATATATTAAATAAGCTTCCTCTAAACCTGCTTGAGGCCAAGCTCCTTTAACATTATCTATCATTACTCCAATAGGTCTAGTATTAGAATCTAAATCTATTATTTTTAATTTCTTTGTTGGTTTTACTATTACTTCTTCCTTTTCTTCTTCAACAACCTTCTCTGGTTCTTTTAAAAACATTAAACCTACAATTACAAATATACTAACTAAACCGATAGAAACCAATATATTTATATATTTTTTCTTTAATTTCATATAACCTCCATAGTATGTAAACATTATACCACTTATAAATTAATAATAAATATTTACAAACTTGTTTTACGTAAAGAAAAAAAGCACGTAGTGCTTTTATTTTTTTGGTTGCGGGAGTAGGACTTGAACCTACGACCTCTGGGTTATGAGCCCAGCGAGCTACCAAACTGCTCCATCCCGCGATATAAAAGTGGCGGAGGAAAAGGGATTCGAACCCCTGCGCCGTTTGCACGACCTCCCGGTTTTCAAGACCGGTCCCTTCAACCAGACTTGGGTATTCCTCCACAATTATGGTGCCCGGGGCCGGACTTGAACCGGCACGAGATTTGATTCTCGCAGGATTTTAAGTCCTGTGCGTCTACCTATTCCGCCACTCGGGCATTAAAAATTGGTGTCCCGTACAGAATTCGAATCTGTGACCCTTTGATTAAAAGTCAAATGCTCTACCAACTGAGCTAACGGGACATGTATATAAAATGGCTGCCTCGGCTAGGTTCGAACTAGCGATGTCAGAGTCAAAGTCTGATGCCTTACCACTTGGCTACGAGGCAATAACTAAAAGTGGTGGAGAGAGGTGGGTTTGAACCACCGAACCCGAAGGAACAGATTTACAGTCTGCCGCGTTTGACCACTTCGCTACCTCTCCGAATATGGTGCCGAAAACAGGAATCGAACCCGTAACCTACTGATTACAAGTCAGTTGCTCTACCAATTGAGCTATTTCGGCAAAAAATGGTGGAGGATATAGGACTCGAACCTATGGCCCCCTGCTTGTAAGGCAGGTGCTCCAACCAACTGAGCTAATCCTCCACATACTTAAAAAGAACGCATAACTAATATAACACTTGTTTCAACTTATTGTCAATATAAAAAGGTTATTTTTGACTTATTTCTTTTAATTTGTTTACAATGAAATTATTTAAATTTTCTTCTAAAATTTTAAAGCCAGATCCTACTTCTTTAATTAGTTTTCTCTCTTTTTTAGGTTTAACTTTATGGTTAATTCCTTTAATTGATAACTTAACGTGATTCTGCGCTTCATCTATCTCTAATATTTTGGTATATATGATGTCTCCAACTTTTCCATATTCATTTACATCTTTTACAAAAAGATCTGATATTTCAGATATATGAATTAAACCACTATAATAATTATCTAAGTCAACAAATATACCATATTTTTGAACTCCAGTAATTATTCCTTTTACAATCTTTCCTGGTTTATAGTCTGACATATTACACCTCTAATTAATTATACAATATTATTTACTTTATATCAAAACAAATGTATAATCTATATGTAAAATAACAAGGAGGATATGTGGATTTAAAAGAACTAACTATTAAAAAATTACAAAAAAGAGGAGTATCTATAGATAGCATAGCAGAAATAACTTTATTTCTCCAAGAAAAATATTGTAATAATTTAACTTTAGAAAAATGTAGAGAATATGTATTAAATGTAATAGAAAAAAGAGAAAGTATATACGCTATATTAACTGCAATTGCTATTGATGAAGCCGCTGAAAAAGGATTATTTGATAAAGAAGTAAATGAACTTATTACAAATGATGAAGGATTATATGGAATAGATGAAATACTAGCACTAAGCATTGTAAATGTTCATGGGTCAATAGCACTTACAAACTTTGGATATGCAGATAAAATAAAACCAGGAATTATAAAAGTAATAGATCATATTGGTAAGCAAAAAATACAATGTCATACATTCTTAGATGACATAGTATCCGCTATAGCAGCTAGTGCCGCAAGTAGAATTGCTCATTACGAAAAAAAAGACAATTAATGTCTTTTTATTTAGCTTCTTCAATTGCTCTTGTTTCTCTAATTACTGTAACTTTTACAGTTCCTGGATATTGCATTTCTTCTTCTATTCTATCTTTTATGTCTCTTGCAATTTTATAACTCTTTAAATCATCTACTTGTTCAGGTTTAACAATTACTCTTAATTCTCTTCCTGCTTGCATTGCAAATGATTTTTCTATTCCTTCAAAACTATTTGCTATAGTTTCTAATTGTTCTAATCTCTTAATATAATTTTCTAAAGAATCATTTCTAGCACCAGGTCTTGATGCAGATAAAGCATCTGCTATAGCTATTAATACAGATATAATAGATTTTGCTTCAGTATCTCCATGATGAGATTCTATTGAATTAATAACCACTTTATCTTCATTATATTTTTTAGCTATTTCAATTCCAACTTCAACATGACTTCCTTCCATTTCAAAGTCTATAGCTTTTCCAATATCATGCAATAAACCAGCTCTTTTTGCTAACATTACGTTTTCGCCAATTTCACTTGCCATAATACCAGCTAAAGAAGCAACTTCCATTGAATGTTGTAAAGCATTTTGACCATAACTTGTTCTAAAATGTAATTTACCAATTATTTCTACAATAAATGGATCTATTTTGCTTAATCCTAATTCTAATACTGCATTATTACCATATTCCATAATTTTAGAATTCATATCTTTACATACTTTATCATATAATTCTTCAATTCTTGCAGGATGAATTCTTCCATCTTTAATTAAAGATTCTAATGTAATTTTTGCAATTTCTCTTCTTAAAGGATCAAAACTAGATATTACTATAGCTTCAGGAGTATCATCTATAATTAAATCAACACCAGTTACTGCTTCTATAGTTCTAATATTTCTTCCTTCTCTACCAATTATTCTACCCTTCATTTCATCATTAGGTAAATTTACAACCGATACAGTTTGTTCATTAACTACATCAGATGAATATTTTTGCATTGATAAAACTAGTAAATCTTTTGCTTTTTTATCTACTTCTAATTTAGCTTCAGCTTCTTTTTCCTTTATAACTTGCGCTATTTCCAATTCCATGCTCTCTTCTACTCTTTTTAATAATAGATCATGTGCTTTATCTTTGCTAAAACCAGAAATGTTCTCTAATAATTTTTCTTGTTCTTTTTTAATTTGTTCCACTTCATCTTCTTTTTTTTGGATTTCTCTTTGCTTTTGAGATAAGGCATTATCACGTTCTTCTAAAGATTTATCTCTATTTTGTAATAATTCGTCTCTTTTGTCTATTTTTGCTTCTCTTTGAAACAATCTATCTTCTAAATCTTTAATTTCAGTTTTCCTGTCTTTTATTTCCTTTTCATTGTCCATTTTTAATTTATGTATTTCTTCTTTTGCTTCTAAAACAGAATCTCTCTTTACTTTTTCAGATTCTTTTTTAGCTTTTTCAATTATCTCATCAGCTTTTTTTGTTGCACTATTACCTTTTCTATTGTTATATACAAAAACGGTGGTAGCACCAATTCCCAATCCAAATATAGAGGCTAAAATGGCTGTTCCTAATAATCCCATGTATCCTCCATTTAAGTTTATTTATAATTTAAACTCTAAATATATTGTAAGTTTTATTCATTATAAAGTCAAGTAAAAAGGTTCCATCAAATGGAACCTTTTTAACTATTTACTAATAAAATATTCTTGATATACTAGATATCCTTCGATCAAAATTAGAATAATAAGTAACATTGTAAGTAATACTCTTGCTAAAGATGATCTCTCTTCCCTTTTTTCTTCTTTCATATTTATTCTCCTACTTATATATTATATTATACATTATTTACAAATAAAAAAAATAGATTTAATCTATTTTTTTGTTGTTTCTTTTTTTACTACTGGTTTTACATCTTTTTTTACTGTTGTTTTAGAAACTTCTTTAGTTGATTCTTTCTTTTCAACTGGTTTAGCAACTTTCTTTACTGTTTCTTTCTTTTCAACTGGTTTAGTATCTTCTTTCTTAGGTTCAGCTTTAACTTCTTTTTTTAATTCAACTTTCTTTGGTGAATATTCTTTACCTTCTAAAGCAAGTTTTGAAATTTCTACTAAATCTTTAAAAGAACTAGGATTTGTAATTGCTATTTCTGATAACATCTTTCTGTTTACTGATAATTTAGCTTTATTCAATCCGTTTATAAATTTTGAATAACTTATATTGTTTTCTCTACAAGCAGCATTTATTCTTGTAATCCATAATTTTCTAAAATCTCTTTTCTTTCTTTTTCTATCTTTATAAGCATAAGTTCCTGAATGTAATAATTGTTCTTTTGCTGTTTTATATAATCTATGTTTACTTCCAAAATATCCTTTTGCTTCTTTAAGAACTTTTTTTCTTCTATTTCTAGCGACTGTTCCGCCTTTAACTCTTGCCATATTATTCCTCCTTAATATTTAACTGTCTTTAATCTTTTAGCATCGGATTTACTTAATGTAGACCCTTTTCTTTTTTTTCTGTTAATTTTAGCGTTCTTTTTACCAGTATTGTGTCTACTAATTGGTCTTCCTATTTTAGACGGACCTCCACTTGACCTAGTTTTTATTTTTTTACTAGTTGCTTTATGTGTCTTTAATTTTGGCATAATTCCTCCTTATTTTTTCTTAGGCACTAATATTATAGACATTGTTTTAAATTCAAATCTTGGTTTTGATTCTGTTTCAGATACTTCTTCTAATGCTTTTGCAAATCTTAAAAGAACTTCTTCTCCTAATTCAGTATGTGATAATTGTCTACCTTTAAATCTGATAGAAGCTTTTACTTTGTTGCCTTTTTCCAAGTATTTTCTAGCATTTATAACTCTAGTATCAAAATCATGAATATCTATTGTAACTGACAATCTATATTCTTTTAATTCTAAGTTAGTTTCTCTTTGCTTTTTTTCACTTTCTTTTTGCTTTTTCTTCTTTTCATATTTAAATTTTTTATAATCCATTAATTTTGCAACTGGTGGGGTTGTATTTGGATTTATTAAAACCAAATCAAAACCAGCATACTCTGCAAGTACTTGAGCGTCTTCTTTAGACTTAACTCCAAGTTGTTCTCCTTTAGGACCAATAACCAAAAATTGTTTTAAATTGATTTGTTCATTTATTAACAAATCCTTTTCCCTATTTGCTATAAAAAGCACCTCCAATAAAAAAGGTAAATACCGACAATATTCACCCTAAAAAACCATAAATCACTAATTTATATTCGGCTTTTTAACCCAAAACATCAAGTAATCGGGTGAGATATATATCTGCTTTCCTTTTCAAATTTGATTTAATTATATATTATCAATAATTATAAGTCAAGTAATTATTTAAAAAAAACATAATATATTAACGTTGCTATTGCAATAGAAATAGCAATTATTCCACTAGTTCTTTCTTGTTTACTTGATTTATTCTTTATTCCTGTTGAATATGATAATAAAATACCACCCATTAATCCCCCTAAATGTGCAGCATTATTTATACCGGGAGTTACAAATCCAATAAATATATTTAAAATAATTACTGGTAGTATTTGTCTTATTAAAACATTTCCTAAGTATGCTCTATAATTATATCCAAAATATAACAAAGCTCCAAACAATCCAAATACAGCTCCACTAGCACCTGCCGATATAGTTGAAATATCTAAAAAAACTAAAGATACTAAAGAAGATACAATAATACTTCCAAAATATATAATTAAAAATTTAATTTTTCCAAAATAATTTTCAACTTGAGATCCAACTACATATAATGCCCACATATTAAACATAATATGAAATAATCCAATATGCAAAAAGGCTGAAGTTATAATTCTAAAATATTCATTATTTATCAATATATGTGCCTTAGATAAAGCTCCAAACTTTATTAAAGTATTTATATCTTCACTACCATTTCCAAATAAATACATTAATAAAAATATTAATATATTAATTGCTATTAAAACATATGTAATAATAGGTTTTTTACTATTAAATAAAGATTCCGCTTCAAGGGTTTTTTTCTTATTAATATTATTTAAATCTGAAGTTATTTTAGTAAATAATTCAACATCAGGTTCATTTTTAACCATCTTAGTATTAATATCAGAAAATGCCTCTTTAATTTCTTTTGATAAAATAATATCTTCTTCTTTTTTTACTATTATTGAATCAATATTTTCTTCTTTTTTTAATTCAACATATTCACTTAAATCAGTAAATATTGATAATGTTTTTACTCTAAATGATAAAGTCTTTAATTTTATTTGATGTATTATCTTTTTTGTTTTAAATAGATCAAAATCATATTGAGTATTATTATGTATATATCCAGTCATTATCCTTACTATTCTATATGGTCCATCAACATTCTCAAGCCATATTTCATTTTCTATTCCTCTTAATATTATTGGGCTATATCCTTTCTCTGTAATAAAATAATGTAATAATTTCATTACTATCATATCTTTATCTCTAAATAATATTTGTTCTTTCATTTTTCCTCCTCAACTATATGCCTTCCAACATATACTCCATTTGAATTGGATTGAATAATTCCCCTTGTTATTCCTGCTCCATCTCCTAATGCATAAAGATTCTTTAAATTAGTTTGAAAATTTGAATCTACTATTACTTTATTATTATAAAATTTACACTCTACTCCATAAAGTAAAGTCTCTGCAGAATTGAAACCAGGAGCAACTCCATTTAATGCTTCAATCATTTCTTCTATAGATTTAATTATTCTATAAGGTAATACTAAAGATAAATCTCCAGGAACAGCATCTTTTAAAGTAGGAACAATGTTTCCTCTCATCAATCTTTCTTCAGTAGTTCTTCTTCCTCTTTTTAAATCTCCATATCTTTGCACTAATACTTTACCATCAGCAAGCATATTAGCAAGTTTAGCAATCGATTTAGCGTACCCAATAGAGTCTTTAAATGGTTGAGTAAATGTCTTAGATACTAACAACGCTAAATTAGTATTATTTGTTTTTGAGTCTTTATATGAATGCCCATTAACTGTAATAAGATTATCTTCATATCTTTCTATTACTACTTCACCTGATGGATTTTGACAAAAAGTTCTAACAGTATCATCAAATGTTTTACTATTATAAATAAATTTACCTTCATATAGGTATTTATTTATATTTTCCATTACTTCATTTCTTACTTCTACTCTAACTCCAATATCAACAACTGAAGGTATAGCTTCAATATTATGATTATGGCAAATATTTCTTAACCATTCGGAACCTTCTCTACCAACAGATAATACTACATATTTAGCTTTTATAGTTTCATCTTTAGTTTTAACTCCTTTTACTACATTATTTTCTATAATTAAATCTTCAACCATAGTTCTAAACTTAAAATCCACACCCTTTTCTTTCAAATATTCTTCAATCTTTGAATATATTTCATAACTTTGGTCTGTTCCTAAATGTCTTAAGGGGTACACTATTAATTTTAAATTATTCTTTATAGCTTCGACTTCAATTTCTTTTATTTTATCAATATGATCATTTCCATATATTTTATCATCAGCTCCAAAAGACAAATATACTGAATCTACATAATCTATTAATTCTTGAGTTTTTTCATATCCTAAATAATTTTTTAGATTACCACCAACATCTGGAGATAAAGTTAATTTTCCATCACTAAAAGCTCCAGCTCCTGAAAAACCTGTAGTAATATTACAAGGATTACAATTCATACATTTTCCTGTTGTTCTTTTAGGACATACTCTTTTTTTAATTGAATTTCCTTTTTCAATCATAAGTACTTTTAAATTACTATTCTTTACTATTTCTAAAGCAGTAAAAATACCAGAACATCCAGCACCCACTATTACTACATCATATTTTTGCACTATTCCTCCTCATATTTTTTTAATATTTCATAAAATTCTTTTTCAGCATCAACACTAAATTCCATATATTCTTTAGTAATAGGATGATTGAATCCTATTGTCTTAGCGTGTAACATCTGACCATAATCATTTATAATTTGTTTTCCATAAACTGAATCATTTATTATTGGATATCCTATATATTTCATATGAACTCTAATTTGATGTGTTCTTCCAGTATCAAGTTTACACTCTATTAATGTTGCAGTCTTATATCTTTTTAAAACTTTAAAATTAGTAATAGCATTCTTACTATTAACATCAGTTACGTTCATTTTTTTTCTATCATTTAAATCTCTTCCAATTGGAGCATCAATAGTTCCCGTATCATGAGGAATTACTCCACTTACTAACGCTAAATATATTCTATTAACATTTCTTTTTTGAATTTCTTTGCTTAAATAAAAATGTGTATCATCATCTTTAGCAATTAATAACAAACCACTAGTATCTTTATCGATTCTATGCACTATTCCAGCCCTATTGTTATCATTTGATAAATTATAATGGTACATAATCCCATTTACCAAAGTATCGTTATAATGGCCAATAGATGGGTGTACAACCATACCACTAGGTTTATTAATTACTAAAAGATATTTATCTTCATAAACTATATCTAAATTCATTTTAACTGGTAAAACATCATTAGTTTCTTCAATTATATCTTCTATTTTTATTTCATCATCTACTCTAACTATATGACTACTTTTAACAATAGCATCATTAACTAATATTTTTTCTTCTTCAATTAATTTTTGTATTCTACTTCTACTAATATTTAATATATCTATCAAATATTTATCTATTCTTATATCACTTTTTTCGTCTACTGATATTAATTTCATTAGTTTCTCCTTTAGATATAAACATATTAAATATTATAATCATAAATCCAATTACCATACACATATCTGCCAAATTAAATACCGGGAAATTATATCCAAAAAAATAAAAATCAAGGTAATCAATAATATATCCATACATTATTCTATCTATAAAATTTCCTAATATTCCCCCTAATACTAATGCATAAGATATAGCTTCTAATTTAACTATGTTTTTATCAATTATTACATACCTAATTAATCCCACCAAAGCAATGATAGATAATATAATAAATATTATTCCTCCATCTTGCAAAATCCCAAATGCAGCACCAGTATTATTTATATTAGTTATGTAAAAAAAGTTTTTAATTACTTTTATACTATCCGCAAAAGCAACATTACTTACTATAATATTTTTAATTATTTGATCTAAAATTGCTATTACTGCACCAAAACTCAATATTTTTTTATACATAAAAATCACCACTCCAATTGTATCAAAAAAAATTAAAAAGGACAATGTCCTTTATTTTATATCAACTTCAAAATCTTTTATCTTATCTTCATCATAATGTCTTATTTCTATGTTAAAATCTCCTTTATTAATATCCATTTTATCTAAATCTTTATTTTCATCATAATATAAATTAAGTTCGACTTTTTCACTATCTATATATAATCTAAGAGTATTATCTGTTTTCTCCCTTATTTCATATTCTTTTTCTAATAATGAATTCAAATACTGAATATCAATTATATTTATATCTAATCCTTCAATAATTGAACCATCATATTTTTCAAAATAATCACCATTTTTAATATAGAGATCTTTATCATTTAAATAATAATACGTTTCTATATTATTTTCTTTTTTGGTTATTAAGGATTTTAATCCATACACCTTACCAGTTAATTCAATATTTTCATTTACTATACAACTATATGCATAGTTTTTTACCATTATTACTTGCTCACCCTTTGGATCTATTATTTTTTTAGCAATATCATCTTTTTTATTAAATATAAAAAAGATATACGCAAACAAAAAAACATAAAATACTAAATACAATAACTTCTTAGTTTTTTCATTCATAAAATCCTCCTAGTTAAAATACATACCTACTATATTTCTTCCATTAGTAAATTCTTTATAATTCATTTTTCTTTTTCCTTCTAGTTGTAGTGATTCAATTAAAATTATACCATCATTAGTTTTAACCCTAATTCCATCTTTAATATCTATTATTTCTCCAATATTACCAGGATAATTTCCTATTAATTTAGATGCTTCCCAAATCTTACATATTTTTCCATCTAAAAAACTATATGATCCTGGCCATGGATTTAAACCTCTTATTTTATTATATATATTATAAGTAGAATCATTCCAATCTATTTTCTCATCTTCCCTTTTTATATTATATGCATAAGTGGCTTCTTCATTATTTTGTTTAACTCTATTAATATTATTATTAATTATATTAGGTAAAGTTTTTTCCAATAAATCTCTTCCTAAAAAACTAAGTCTATCATGCAATGAACCAACATTTTCTGTTTCTCCGATCATTATTTTTTCAAATGAAATAATATCCCCAGTATCCATTCCTTCATCCATAAACATTATTGTAATACCAGTTTCAGTATATCCATTTAAAATTGCTCTATGAATTGGTGCACCTCCCCTTAAGTTTGGCAGTATTGATGCATGAACATTAATACAACCATACTTAGGACAAGCTAAAATTTCTTTAGGAATTATTTGGCCATATGCACAAGTTACTATTATATCTGGTTTTTCATTTAATACTTCTTGAAATTCTTTTCTGATTTTAATTGGTTGAAATATTTTTATATTATTCTTTTCAGCGATTATTTTAATTGGACTTTTTTTATTATCTTTATCAGGTTGAGTAACTACTCCAATAACATTTGTATTTTCAATTAAATACTCAAAAACAGGAACAGAAAATATAGGTGTTCCCATAAATATTACTCTCAAATTTTTCATTATATCCACCTTGTAACTGGTTTAACTCTCTTATTAGGATTATATTGTTCAAAAAAATTAACAAAGAAATCAATAAAAGCTTCTAAATATGAATCATCATCTTTTACAATTGCGTCCACATTAATTATTGATTGAAGTTCTAAAGAAAAATAATAATCCTCTATATATATATACATAGCTTCATCCAATTCTCTAGCTTTCTTTATACACTCTTCATTATCTAGTTTACATGAACCAACATACTTCTTATAATAATGAACCAATTTTTTACTAAAATTATCATCATCCATAAATTCACAATTAACTATTTCATTATAATGTTTAAATAATTTATTATTCATATTTACCTCCCCAATAACTTTCCTATATCACTAAATGTAATAATAGCCATCAATATCATTAACAATGAAAATCCAATCATATTAACCGTATTTTCTATTTTGATTGGAATAGGTTTTCTTCTTACTTTTTCAATAATTAAAAACAATACTCTTCCTCCATCAAATGCTGGAAATGGAATTAAATTTATAAATCCAACATTAATACCTAGAAACGCTACTAAAGTTAATACTGATTCAAATCCAGAATCTACACTAGCCTCTACAACACTATATATTCCAACCGGACCCGCAAGATTATCAACACCTAGCTTTCCTACAATCAATCTATTTATTACTTTAAACATAGAAACAATTGTATTTTTAAATTCTATAAATGGATAAGTAATAACATCAATAAAGCCTTTCTTATCCTTTTGTATTATTTCAAAGCCAAATACATAACTTTCTTCTTCTAATTCCAAATTTTTTGTTGGTATAATAAACACATTTTTAAGTTCCCCTTTAGAATCTTCAACTTTAAAATTAATTCCATCTTTTACATATTCGGTTTCAATTAAAACCATATATAAATCATCAATAGAGTTAGTTTTATATTTTCCTACTTCTAATATTTTATCTCCTTCTTTTAGTTCAGAATTATATGCATTATATCCTTCTAATAATTTTCCTACATAAGGACTGGGATCTTTTGCGCCATATATAATTGCTATTAAAAATAATACTAATATAGACAATATAAAATTAAATGAAGCTCCCGCAATCATAATTGTAAATCTTTCAAAAAAGGTTTTACTTTGAATTTTTTTAGATTTAGGAATTTTTTTATCATCTTCTATTTCTTCACCAGCTATACTGACATAACCTCCAATAGGTAAAGCTTTAATAAAATATTCAGTTTCATCATTTTTTCTTTTGAATTTACGAATTGTAGGACCCATCCCAATTGAAAAAGCATAAACATGAACTCCTGCTCTTTTAGCAAAAATAAAATGGCCCAATTCATGAACAAATATAATTATACCAAGTATAAAAATAAAAATTAATATATTTATTACCCACATAAAGCCTCCTATATGATTGATATGAAAAATATATAACCAATTAAAACAAATATTAAACTATCAAATCTGTCTAATATTCCACCATGACCAAATATAATATTAGAATAATCCTTAACATTATAAAATCTTTTTATTGAACTAAATAATAAATCTCCCAATTGACTAATTACCGCTAAAAACATTGTAATAGAAACTAATAACAACAAATTAATTGAATCATTAATATTAATATAATAAATGGTAGATGCTATTATAGTTCCAAATAATACTCCCACAACCAAGCCCACAATACTTTTCTTTGGAGATATTTTGGGGCACAATTTTTTCCTTCCAGATAACATTCCGGAAATTAATGCATAAGTATCCGTCATAGTAGAAATTGATAATAAATAAATAAAAGTTTTAATATCATAAGCTCTAATAAATATTAATAAATTAAATACAAACCCAATCATTAATACTATTCCCAATATAAACAAAGCATCAATAATATTATACTTATCAAAATCATTATATATTATAAGAGGAATCAAGAAAAATATTATCATAATACCAATTATTCTATAGTCTAAAAATAAAGAATAATTATCAACATTAAATTTACTTAATATTAAAAACAATGTACTTATATACGATAAAAACTTAACAAAAGAAGGAGTCTTTCTTTTTAATTCTTTTAATCCCAATAGTTCTTTTAGAGCAAGTAATCCTAATACAGAAACTGTTAATTTAAAAACATTTCCTCCATATATAATTACTGGTACAAATATTATTATCATTATTATTATTCCAATAATTCTCTTTTTCATACTCTCACCATATTAATTATATATTAGTTGTTTATTTATATCAAGTTATTTAATACCTATACCTCTATATAATCTTTTGTCTTCTAATGATTTATTATATGTATCAGTAATCAAACTATCTCCATCAGGATTTGTATTTTTTCTTTTTGATATTTCATCATAATAACCAACGTTTGACTTTATAATAGAATCTTCATCAATCAAGAACAAATTTGCTCTCATATAACAAGTTCTAAGTATTGTTTTGCTATCTAACAAACCATCTTTCTTTTTGTATTTTTTTAAAACACTTTGAGTTTTTTTCAAATTATCTAATATTATTCCACTAAATATTGATGTATTTATTTCTTTTGGCATATTAGAAAAGCTCATATAAAACCCAGCAGTTATAAGAATGTTTTTATCAACCTCGAAATTATTTAATAACATCTCTGATTCCAAATGATCATTCATAAAAATCAAATTATACTTGGCTTCAATTAATTCTTCTTTTATATCTTCATTATCACTCTTATCTATACTATCTTGTATCATGGATAAAAATATCCTATTAATATCATTATTGAAAAGCTCATCGCAATATATTAAATATGAAGACAAAGGAATTCCATATTTAACTTTAGAATAATTTTGAAGTTGTTCTTCTTTTTTTAACTTTTCAATTTCTTCAATTACTATGTTGAATATCTTATTAAATAAGTATCGACTTGATAAATCTGTAGAATCTTGAATAATGCATTCTTCATCATTTAATCGCCCTAATAACAATTCATTTTTAATATGTACACTTGCATCAATCATTTCTAATAATACATGTTTTTTGATATTTATATTATCTTTTATTAGTTTATTAATTTCAGACAATAACTCCAATGCATCTTCAAATTCTTTTTCTTTCTTTCCTCCAACAATCTCAAAAAAAGATAAGTCTTTGTAGATTTCTTTTCTTTTATTTATTAATGCTTCTTCTTTTTTAAAATTTAAGTAATCAAGTTCAAATTCATCCATAAAACCCTCCATAAATATATATAATATACTATATTTATTTATTTTTAAACCATATTTGATAAAAAAATATTTTTATGCTAAAATATTTTCTTAATCGAGGTGATATTATGAAATATTCATCAAATTTTGATTTTTATTTGTTACCATGTGGCGCTATTTTCAGTGAGTTTTTATACCAATATAAATATATAGATGAAGTTCCATCTTATAATAAAAATGATATAAAACCCATTATTGACATTGCAACCGAAAACAAAGTTTTCACATCATCTTGTTATCATAGTGATGCAATAAAATTAGCTGAAATAATTAAGAACCAATATAATTCTCCAGAGTTAGAAGAAAAAACTAATAATATTATTGATTCTCATATGGGCACTTTATTGTTAAAAGCATTATATGATTATAATTTTGCGGATTCAAATGGACAAAAAAGAATAGATACTGAAATAGAAACATTATTAAGTCTTAATAACTTAGCTCTTACTGGTATGCCAGAAAAGCCTGGAGGCTTTAAAAAAATATTTAAAAAAAATAAGGATTAAATAATTCTTATTTTTTTGACATTATTTTTAATATCTCATCAAAATTGTCATCTTTTGCAATTATGTTTTTTCTAATTGATTTGCATTTATCACATTTATAAACAATTTTAAATGTATCTTTATATTTTTCTATATCAATAGGAATTAGATATCCTTTGCATTCGGATAATCTATCTCCTGGATTAATATCCAAATGAATGGAATGCAAACAATTTGGGCAATGATCTCTTGAGGAATATACAAGAGGTATTACTTCCTTTTTACAATTATAACAGATAAATTTTTCATCTATTTCATTAAATCTTTTCATTTAGAATTACTTTAATATATGTTTTTTTACCCTTTTGAATTACTATTTCTTTTCTATTTACAATATAGTTAGTATCCATTATTTTTTCTTTATCTATTATTATTCCACCTTGTTCTATTAACCTTCTTGCCTCTGATTTGGATGGTACCAAATTAGTTTTTACCATTAAATCAATTACATTAATATTATTATCTTCTATTTTTACTGTAGGCATATTATTTGGATTATTACCACTAAAAATTTCTTCAGATAACTTTTGAACTTTAATAGCTTCTTCTTCTCCATGAACTAATTTTGTTACTTCAAAAGCCATTACCTTTTTAGCCTTTATAATGTCTTCTTTGCACATTTTTTTAATTTCAGATACTGGATAATCACTAAAGAAACATAATAATCTTTCAACATCTTCATCATATGAATTAATAAACATTTGATAAAAATCATATACTGTGGTTTTTTCTCTAGATACCCATAAAGTACCAGAAGAAGTTTTCCCCATTTTTTCGCCATCAGCTTTTACTAACAAAGGACAGGTTAATGCTTCTATTTCTTTATTTTTAATATTTGATAAATTATTCATCTTTCTAAATAATTCAGTGCCCGCTACCATGTTAGCCCATTGATCAGAACCACCTACTTGTAATACACAACCTTCGGTTTCATTTAAATGTACAAAATCATATGCTTGCATTAACATATAACCCATTTCTAAAAAAGTTAATCCCCCTTCTTCTAATCTTTTCTTATAACAATCAGTAGATAACATTTTATTTACATTAAAATGAACTCCAACTTTTCTCATAAAATCTATATAATTATCTTTCATCCATGATACATTATCTACTATTTTAGCGGGATTGTTACCATCAACATCAACAAATTTTTTTACTAATTCTATTACTTCTTTTTTATTGTATTCAACTTGTTCCTTTGATAAGGTTTTTCTTAAATCACTTCTTCCTGAAGGATCACCTATTAAAGCAGTAGCTCCTCCAATTAATACTATTGGATGATGTCCCATTTTTTGAAGTCTTCTTACTAATGTTAATGCGAAAAAATGACCTATATGCAAACTATCTGCTGTAGGATCTATACCTAAATAGAAAGTTATTTTTTCATTATTAATCATTTTTTTAATTAATTCTTCATTTGTTGCTTGATAAACATATCCTCTTTCCTTTAATTCATTAAACATATTTCCTCCTATAAAAAAACACTACAAATCTAAGGACGATTAATCGCGGTACCACCTTAGTTCATAGTATCTCTATGCTCTTTATATTATAACGTAATAAACGTTCAAATTCTTAGTATGTAAATTCATTTAATTATTATCCTAATTTCCACCAAACATTAAGTCTCTATATATAACAACTAAACTACTAATTACTAATCACTATTTGATACCAAAATTGTATCACTATAATATTTTAAAGTCAAACATCTTTCTCATATAAACCAAGTAATTTTTTATGAATTCCAGGTTCAATCATATCAATAGTATTTAAAACTAATTCTAATGATCTTTTATATTCACCATTACTAAATAAAATTTCAGCTTTGTTTAAACCTTCTTCTATATATTGCTTTCCACCTCTATATCTATTTCCATAAACAATAGCATTTTCTGCCATCATAGAAGTTTTAAGTAATTCATTAGTAGTATTATGAATTTTAAAAACTAAATCTCTTGCTGTATCAACTCTCGTATTTAGTACTTGAATATTTATTGGCTTCTTTGATAATTCTTTTGCAATTTCCTTTATTCCTTCATACGCTTCATCTAATTCAACATAATACTTATTAGGAATTACTGGGACATTATAATCTCTTATTTTATATTTAGTATTTTTTAATAATTCTTCTATTTCTTCCAATTGTTCTCTAGCTCTTTTTTCATCTTCTTGCATATTTCCAACAGTTTGCATATACTTATTTACTTTTAATTCAATGTTACCAAGTTTGCTCATAATCAATTCTAATTCCTTAACTAATCTTGAATATGGAAAACTCGAAGTATTTTTTGTATCACAAAGCAAATTAAAATCTTTATTAGCTTCTTCCAAATTTAATGTAACTTCATTTAAATCCTTAATTTGTTCTTTCGTTAATTCATAATTACACTTAGCATCGCTTACTTTACCATACAAACATGTAGTAACTTCATTTATTTTATTAATTTTAGATTTAAATGATATTATTTGTTCTTCAAAATTTTTCCTTGCGGTTTTCTCCATCTCTAAATCATTATATAAAGAATCAAAGTATTCCAATATAGTTCTTAATTCTAGCAATACATCTTCTAAATTTAAAACTCTTACTTTTGATTCTGAATCTTTTAATTTCTTTTCTATTTCTTCAATATTATAATCAATATTTAAATAATCTAATTGATATCCTTCTTTAATCATTTTGTTTGATAAAAGCTTAGCTTCTTCTATTCTCTTTGGAATTAAATTTGTACTCATTAATAAAATAGAAGGAACTTCATCTAATACTGTTTGCATATGTTTAATCATGGTATCTAATGATTTAACAATTGTTTTAACATCCTCATATTCTTGATTTTCCATACATTCTTCAAACAATTGAAATCTTTTTTCTATAGTTTCAATTTGTAATTGTATAGGTTTAACTAAATTCATAAAATCCGGTTTAGTATTTTCAAATATTTGAATTATTTCTCTAAATTTAAATTTCAAATCAGTAACTATTGCTCTATTTTTATCTTCACTTAAAGTAATCTCTTGAATTTCTTTAAATATTTTATCTCTTTTTTCCCTAACTTCATATATTTTTATTTCAGTCTTACTTTTTTTAACCAAATAATTTTTATAATCTTTTTGATCTAAAGAATACTCAGTTTCTAAAATTAAATCGTTTATTTTAGGAACATCTTCTTTTTTTATTTTATCTATTCCCTTATTCCAATTAGAGCATCTTACTTTTAATTTTTCATTCCTAATCAAACTTTCTGCTTTAGATAACTCTGTCATTATAGTAGGATCTATAACTATATTTTTTTGCTTATCAAGCGCTAAGATTTCTTTTTTATGTTTGTTTCTACTTTGTCTTTGAATTAAAAACAATATTATAGATATTACTAGAATAGTAATAATATATATTGTCACTAAAAACAAAATTATGTTATCCATAAATCCTCCTACTATAATGCTATTTTATCATATTTTGTCTATTTTTTAAATGTTTCATATTATATTGACTTAATTATTTAATAATATTATAATACTAGTGCATTAAACATTTGAGCGGCATAATAATAAAATATATGATGTGTTTTTTGAAAGTTATAAATAATTACCCGGCTGCGTAATGAAAGTACAATAAAAACACCCTATGTATTGGTATTATATTCAATAGTTTAATAGTAAATATTGAAGGAGGAAAAATGTCAAGATATACAGGCCCTGCTTATAAAAGAAGCAGAAGAGTTGGAATTTCAACTTTAGAAACTGGTAGAGAATTATTAAAGAAACCTTATGTACCTGGACAACACGGAAGATCTAGAAGAAGGAAATTATCAAACTATGGAATTCAATTAACTGAAAAACAAAAAATGAGATTTACTTACGGTTTGGGTGAAAGACAATTACAAAGAGTATATGTATCAGCATCTAAGATGAAAGGTATCCATGGTGAAAATATGTTTAGAATACTTGAAAGTAGACTAGATAATATAGTATTCCGTATGGGTATGGCAAATACTAGAAGTGGCGCAAGACAATTAGTAAATCATGGTCACGTTCTTGTAAATGGCAATAAAGTAGATATTCCATCATATCAAGTATCACCTGGAGACAAAATATCAGTAAAAGAAAATTCTAAAACTCAAAAATCAATTAAAGAAGCATTAGACAGAGTTGTTAAAACAGTTGAATATATTTCTTTTGATAAAGAAAAATTAGAAGGTTCTTATGTAAGATATCCAGAAAGATCTGAATTAACAGCCGATATTAATGAATCATTAATAGTTGAATATTATAGTAGATAAAAAAATAAGAATTACTTCTTATTTTTTGTTTGACTTTTCTTTAAATTAACTAAATTTGATGAATTTCCAGTTACTTTATTATAAGAATCCAATTCGAATTTGTTCATTTCAATAATATTGTTATTTATATTTGAAGCAAGTTTTATATTTACATACATAATTGGAAATGATAACACAGCAGTTAATGGAATATTCTTTTTTGTAATTATTGAACTTAATGCCCATAATGTATATAAAGATGTAATAGATAGAATAAGGAAAATTTTTCTCTTATTCATATTCTCTTTTTTATTTATTATGTTTTCATTATTGCTTTCTATAAGTTTTTGATTTTTTTCTTTTTTCAAAATTATTACCTCTTATTAAAAATTAAAATATATTATTTATTGTATTGAAAAAGATAAGAATTATTTCTTATCTTTATCTGCTTCTAATTTTTCTATTACTTGCTTTGCCAAATCTGATATAGATGTTTTAATCGATTTAGTAGCTTCTTCAACAACCGGTTTACCAGATTGTTTTGCTAAATCAACTAATTCACCAGCTTTTTTAGCTAAAACTTCTCCTTTTTCTTTTGCCATTTCAATTACTTTTTCTTTATCTAAAGATTTGATTTCTTTGTTTATTTCTTTAATTTTTCCTTCGATGTTAACTTTTACTTCTTCCATATCTAAATCTTTCAATTGGTCAAACATTTCTGTCATCTTTTTAGATAAATCTTGTCTAGTTTCTTTCCCAGTCTTAGGTGCAAATAAAAGTCCTAATCCAGCTCCTAAAATAGCACCAAGTGCAAATTTACTCCCTCTCTTCATTTTCTTCTTCTCCTTTCTTTTTTTTCTTATTAAATAATCCTAACACAAAGGAAGCTATTCCTTCAGTTATCTTATCCATAATTAATGATATTCTATCAGTTGCATTATCTATCATTTTAAACGCTCCATCCAAAGATTTAACTTTTTTATCTATATCTTCTACAATTAAATCCATCTTTTTTAATATTTTAAGTGCTCTTATTAATAATATTATCAATATAATTAAAGTTATAAGTCCAACCATATAAAGTAATAATGGTAACCAAATTTGTAACAATTCTACAAATGTCATTCTTCACTCTCCTCGTCTTTATACATACTATCTACTAGAGAATAAAAATCATCATCTGAAGTTTCCTTTAACAATTTATCTATAGACTTAATTTTATCATCTATTTCATCTAAATCATAACTCTCTTCTTCATAGTCTTCTTCATTTAATTCTAATCTACTTAAAGGTTTTTCATCCTTTTGTTCTTCTTTTTTTGGAAGTTCCACTTCTTTTTCTTCTTTAAGTGACTCGAACAAATTAATTTCAGCTTGTTTTTCTATTGGAGTTTCTTCTGTTGTATAAAATTTTTCTTCTCTAGTTACTGTTTTAGTTACTTCCACTTGACCATATGCTTTTCTCATTACGCTATCAACGTCCATTTTACCATCAATATCAAATCCACTAGCAGAATTTTTTTCAACTATATCTCCTTTTTTATAATTCTTATCAAGTATTCCATATATTGGAGATATTACAGGAGAAGGTCTAAATACTCTTTTATCATCAGGTGGTGACATGTGTTCAATCACTCTACTTTTTTCTTCTTGTTCATTTAATATATTTACTTGTTCAATATCCTCTTCAACAAAATCTTCATCATCAAAGTTTATTGGAAATTTAAACTTGGGATCAGTCTTAAATAAATCCCTCTCTGTTATGGCAGAATCGGTATCTATTTTTGGTTCTTCAATGCTTTCTTCTTTTACTTCTTCTTTTTTGACTTCTTTATTTTTTTCTTCTTTTATTACTTCATCATCATCATCCTCAAATAATACATCTTTAAGTTTATTAAAAAAACCCATAACTAATCTTCCTTTCCATCATCATCTACTTCTTCTTCAATGTTTTCATTATTATCTTCTGTTTCTTCTTCAGTATTTTCTTCATTATCTTCAAGAGAATCTAGAAAAGTCCCTTCTTCTCTTTTTGGAACAAAAATGTTTAATTTCTCTTCACTTTTAGAATCATACGTGTTTCCTAATTTTTCTTCCGCTAAAATATTATTAAATTTTAACGAAGATAAAATATAACCGGAATCCAATAATGCTTTTTCTATATTATTTTCTTTAACATATACTTCTATTTTAGCATAATTATACATTATTTGTATAAAATAACTATCATTTAATTTAGAAATTTCTATATATCCTTGTTTATCTTTATAATCTAATTTCTTTGAATAGTATATTTCTTTATTTTCTTCGTATTCTAATTTTGTCTTATTATAATAACTAACAACATCTACATATAAATAATAAAAATCTCCTTTTGAATATAGTGTTTCATTATATTCATCTCTTCCTACAAGTACTACTCCATTAGGCATATAATACTTATATCCAGGAGATACTGTATTAACTAAATTATTATTATTTTTAAATATGTTTTCTATTATTGTATCTTTATTTAAATCTATTTTACTAATACTACAACCAGTAAATATAATAATTGCAATAATAAATAGTATTATTTTTTTCATACAACACCTACTCTAATTTTATTATAACATAAAGGACTAATTCAATAAATATTATTTTAATTTATAAGCATCAAACATATATATTATATTACCTTTTGATACAAACTTATCTTCATATTCAGTAGTAATTATATCTCTAATATTTGAATTGTGCAAATCTAAGTTAACCTCTTTAAATATATATCTATCCATAGACAATGTTTCTATAGAGAATTCAAACAGATTTCTATTATCAGTCTTTAATATTATATGATTATTATTCTTAAATATACTATCATATATGTTTAAATAAACTTCACTAGTCAGTCTTCTTTTTGAATGTCTATCTTTATGCCAAGGATCAGAAAAATTTAAATAAATACAATCAATTTCACTATTAAATATATCCATTAATTCCAAAGCATCACAACTTATAATTTTTAAATTATTAATATTAACTTCATCTATTTTTTTTATAGCTTTATATAAAACACTATCATATTTTTCTATTCCAATGTAATTTATATTGGGATTTTTTAATGCATTTTCTAATATAAATTTACCTTTACCCATTCCAATTTCTAAATGTATTGGATTATTGTTATCAAATATTTTATTCCATTTACCTTTATATTCCTTGTAATTATTTACTATATACTTACTATTTTGAACTATTTCTTTAGCGCCTTTTATATTTCTTAATCTCATAACATCTCCTTTAATTATTATACTATAAAGAAATAATATAGTATAATTATGTTGGTGATTTTATGTATAAATATTCATTAGATAACAAAAGATATCACACATTAAACTATCATTATTTTTCTATATTTAATAGCAAAGTATCTAAAATTAGTTTAAATGGTGGTTTTACGTGTCCAAATAGAGATGGGAAAGTAGCTGTAGGTGGTTGTATTTATTGTTCTAAGGACGCTAGCGGAGATTATGCAGGAAATGTAAATGATGATATAAAAGACCAATTTGAAAATATAAAAAAAATAATAGATAAAAAATGGAACACAAATAAATATATTGCGTATTTTCAAGCAGGAACTAATACGTACGCTGATATTAATAAATTAAAAGATTTATATGAAAAAGCATTGAGTATTCCAAATGTAGTTGGTTTAAGTATAGCAACAAGACCAGATTCAATAGAAGATAATGTCTTAGAATATTTAATAGAAATAAATAAAAGAACATATTTAACTATAGAGTTAGGTCTTCAAACCATTCACGAAAAAACTTCTCAATTAATTAATAGAGGTCATGATTTAAAATGCTTTATAGATTGTGTTAATAAATTAAGAAAACACAATATTAATGTTGTAGTTCATATTATTAATGGTTTACCTTATGAAACAAAAGATATGATGATAGATACAGTTAAATTTCTAAATACTATGGATATTCAAGGCATAAAAATACATATGCTTCATGTATTAAAAAATACTGAATTAGAAAAAATGTATAATAAAGAAAAATTTAAAATATTATCTTTAAAAGAATATGTAAGTATAGTATGCGATCAATTAGAGTATTTAAAAGATAATATAGTAATACATAGAATAACTGGAGATCCTAAAGAAGAAGATTTAATTGAACCTTTATGGTTAACCAAGAAATTCTCGGTTTTAAATGAAATAGATAAGGAAATGGAAATAAGAGGAACATATCAAGGATTTAATAAAACTATATTAAATAGATTTGATTTAATTATTAATAAATTATTAAAAAATAATGATATTGTTGTAGATGCCACAATTGGTAACGGAAAAGATACATTAAAACTTGCAAATATTGTTACTAAAGGTTTTGTATTTGGTTTTGATATTCAAAAGGAAGCACTTAAAAATACAAAAAAGTTATTAAAAGATAATAATATTACTAATTATAAATTATTTAATATCTCTCACGAATATATATTTAATAAATTAATGAATTATGAGAATAAAATTAGTTTAATAATATTTAATCTTGGTTATTTACCTAATGGTGATAAAAGTATAATTACAAATCATATAACAACACTAAAAGCTATAGATGAATCAATAAAATTATTAAATAATAAAGGTTCTATATTAATTATAGTATACCCTCATAAAGAAGGAAAAAAAGAAGGACGATTAATAAAAAAGAAATACAAATGTAAAACATTCAGAAATACTGATAACATTAATGCTCCTTATTTAATAGAAATAAAAAAGTAAGCTTTAGCTTACTCATTAAACTCATATACATAATTATTTTCAGATAATTTAGTAATTGTTACAGTTCCAGTTAAAGGTTGTTTTGTTAAAGGACTTTTTATTTCTGCTGGCAAAAATCCTTCATCAATTAATTCTTCTACTGTAATTTCGACATATCCTGGAGAAGAAAATTGACTTTTAAATGTTTCAAAAGAAAAATTTAAATAACTTTCTGCAGCTGCTTTTACACTTTCAATTGTAGTATTATAAGCCTTTTCTTTAGAATCATTAATAGTGTCCACTACTGATGGAACTACAATTGCCAATATAATTCCAATAACTACTATTATTGAAAGTAACTCTATTAAAGTGAATCCTTTTTTATTCATAAATCCTCCTATAACTTTAATACCTTTTCAAAATCTGGTAAAACTCCAACTCCACCTTTTCTATGTGGTGGCAATTGATATATATCATGTCCTGGATATTCATTAGCTTCTATTAATAATACACCTTTATTACTAATTGCAACATCAAATCCAACCATTCCTATTTCTTTAACTTCATAAGAAGCATCAATTGCATTTTTTTTTACTTCTTCCCAATTAGGAATTTGAAATCCTTTAATCTTAGTATTTGTTGTTGGATGTTTTTCAAATAATTCTCCAGACTTGCTTAATGCTGGGTAATTAATTTTTCCAGTTTTAACATCTACTGGAACCACCATTCCACCACTATTGAAATTATCTACAAATTTTCCACTTGCACCAATTCTTAAATACGCTACAACAACCTCTGCTTTTTCTTTATAATTAATAGTAACAACTCTAATAGTATTTATTGCATCTGGATTTAATTTTGACATACTATCATTTTGAATTACTAACTCTTCTAATACATATAATTTCTTAGAAACTAAATAATCATATAATTCCTTTGATTCATATTTTGATATTTTTATTTTTTCAATACCTTTTCCACAAGAGCCATCAATTGGTTTGCATATTATATATTCTTTATTTTTAATAAATTTTTTAAACTCATCATAATTGTCATTTAAATATAACCAATCTCTTTTTATATATTTATTAAATCTTTTATTAAATTCATTTTTATTTTTAAATATATGATAATAGTTTGGGTTATTTAAAAATCTTATATATTTATCGTTTTTTCCTCTTGTCATAATAGTTTTTCTATCTTTTTTTGATATATTGTAGAATTCAAATAAATAATAATCTCTATATCCAGCTTGATATTTAAAGCCACACCAAATAATATCAAAAAACAATTTTATTGTATTTATATTAGTCTTTTTATTAATGTCTTTAATAGTATTAAAAAAATAACTAAAATCCATATTAATAATTCTTTTTAATAAATATTTGATCTTTTTCATAATTCACCTATGCTATTTAATATTTCAGTTATATTATTTTTTAATTCTTCAATTGTTCCATTATTATATATTATATAATCATAATCAGTATAATTATCTAATGCTATTTCAGTATAATTGTTTTTTTGATCATTAGTTAATCCATTATCATTTATACTATTTATTCTAATAGTAAAAACCTTTTCATAATTATTTTTTATATTTATTAATTCATCCTTTATTCTCGCATCTGTTATTACAAAAGCATCAAAATAATTACTCAAAATATCAATATCTTCTTTCATTCTATTTGTAAAAAATAAAGGTTTATTAAATTTATTTCTTATGTCAGTTCCTAAAGATTGTAATAAATCTCGTGGTTTAGTTTCTTCAAGTCCGTCCCAACCAAAATAATCTTTAGCATACATTTTTATATATTTAGCATATTGAAGCTTAGTAACCTTATATTTTTTTGATTCTAAAAATTTTACAATTATATCTCCTGTAACATCTTTTCCGGATCTTGCTTTACCAGATAATATGAATATTAATGGAGATTTATTCATTAAATATCCCCTTCTTTATTTTATATTTTTTTAATACAAATAAATAAATTACTTTTAATGCTGCTGCAAGAGGAGCCGCAATTAATACTCCTAACATTCCAAATAAATAACCAAATATTAACATGCTTACTAAAATAGTAGTTGGACTTAGTTTCATAGTTTTACTCATAATTAATGGATTTATAATATTACCTTCAATTAATTGTATTATTCCCATTACAATTATAACTAATAAACCTATAGCAGAACTTTGAGTAAATCCAACTATTGCAGCTGGTATAATTCCTAAATAAGGTCCAATATAAGGAATAACATTTAATATAGCGGCAATAAGCGCAAATAATAATGGAGCTTTTAATCCAATTATAGATAATACAATCGCAGCACATATAAATACAATTCCTGATGAAAACACCATACCTTTAACAAAACCAAACAAAGAAGTATTTATATCAGTAGTTAATTCAGTATATTCTTCTTTATATTTTTTTGGAATCATAGAATTAATTTTAGCTTTAACCTTATCATAATCATATAATAAGTAAAATCCCATTAATAAGCCTAAAGTAAACGTTCCAAAAGCAGAAAACATACTATTAATCATATTTAAAACTTTATCAGGCAAAGTTGTAGTAAGACTTTTTGCAATGTTTTGAATCGATAATATTATATCAGCTTTAGTAGTTTCAAAATTAACATACTCATTAGATTTTAATCCATTAAACAAATTATTAAACCAAACACCCACTTCATCAAATATTCCGGGAATAGCTTTAATAAGCTCATTAATTTGATCCATTATAATAGGAATAAAAGATGTTATTGAAAGTCCAATAATTACTAATATCAATCCATATAATATTGCGCTTCCCCATAATCTTTTTATTTTTTTCTTTTCCAACCACATAACAACTGGATCTAATAACCAAGCCATTACTAATCCAATAAATAAAGGAGTCAAAGCTTTTAATAGATTTAATAAAAACTTAATGATTCCCCACTCTTTACCAATAATAGTAGCGGCATAAACAATCAATATTATTATTAAAACATATATTATTTTTAATATTTTTCCGCCTAATCCAATCACATTATTTAAATCATTATAATTAATTTTCTTATTATCTTTTTCTTTCATATACACTCCTATAAAAATTATACAACATATTTATGAAAATAACAAAAAAGAAATATTATTTTTTATTTAATATTTCTTCTTTTATCATAAGTATAAAATCATCTATCTTAATATTTACAGTTTCATTACTATTATATTTTCTATAACTAATTGTACTACTGTTTAACTCATTATCTCCAATAATTAAACTATAAGGTATTTTCTTAGTTTGAGATTCTCTCATTTTATATCCTAATTTTTCTTCTCTAGAATCCATTTCAACTCTTAATCCATTATCTTTTAACATACTAAATAAATTATTTGAGTATTCTAAATGATATTCATTATTAACTGGTATTACATTAATTTGAATTGGAGTTAACCATAAAGGGAAAGCCCCTGCATAATGTTCTATTAATATACCCATAAATCTTTCAATAGAACCAAAGATTGTTCTATGTAACATAACAGGTCTCTTCTTAGAACCATCTTTATCTATATAAGTAATATCAAATCTTTCGGGCAAATTCGCATCCAATTGAATAGTACCACATTGCCATACTCTTCCTAATGAATCTCTAATATGAAAATCCAATTTAGGGCCATAGAATGCTCCATCTCCAGGATTTAATTTATATTCTTTTCCAGCTTTTTTACATGCATTAGCTAAAGCTTTTTCAGATTTATCCCAAGACTCTATTGTACCTATATATTTTTCTTCTGGTCTAGTAGATAATTCTATATGATAAGTTAATCCAAATACTTTATACATTCTATCTACAAAATGAATTAATCTTACTACTTCATCTTCTATTTGATCTTCTGTCATATATAAGTGAGCATCATCCTGAGTAAATGTTCTCACTCTAAATAAACCATTTAATGCTCCGCTTGCTTCATGTCTATGAACCAATCCTAATTCACCAATCCTTAAAGGTAAATCCTTATAAGAATGCAATGAATTTTTATATACCAATATTCCTCCAGGACAATTCATTGGTTTAATAGCAAATTCTCTTTCATCTATTTCAGATGTATACATATTTTCTCTATAATTAATCCAATGACCAGATACTTCCCACAAATCTCTATTTAACATTATAGGAGTCTTTATAAAGCTATATCCTTCTTTTGTATGTTCATCATACCAATAATTTTCTAATATATTTCTTATAGTCATTCCATTTGGTAAAAAGAATGGAAATCCAGGACCATATTCACTCATCATAAATATGTCTAATTCTTTTCCTAATTTTTTGTGATCTCTTCTCTTAGCTTCTTCTAATAATTCTAAATAGTTATTTAATTTATCTTCAGTATCAAAACATATTCCATATATTCTTTGAAGCATTTTATTATTAGAATCACCTTTCCAATAAGCTCCACTTACTTTTAATAATTTGAAATATTTTAATTCTTTAACAGTATCTACATGTGGACCTCTACACAAATCAGTAAACTCTCCTTGAGTATAGCAACTTATTATAGTACCTTCCTCCATATTTCCAATTAAATCAAGTTTATATGGATCATTTTTAAATTTATCTATAGCTTCATCTCTAGATAATTCTTCTCTATATATTCTTTTACCATCTTTAGAAATCTTTTTCATTTCTCTTTCAATCGATTCTAAATCTTCTTCTTTTATTACTACATCTCCTAAATCAATATCATAATAAAAACCTTCTTCTATTACTGGGCCTACCCAAAATAAAGCATTTGGATATAATCTTTTTACTGCATTTGCAAGCAAATGAGCACAACTATGATTCAACACATTCAATCTTTCATCTTCCTTAATATTTATCATAAATCCTCCTATATAAATAAAAAGAATGGTTAAGGAGTGCTAAGCACGGTACCATCCTTTATTTAACTCTAATATTATAACGTAATAAACGGGAACATTCCAACTAGAAAGTGGTAATCATTATATTATTATATTAGTTTTCACCAAACACTAACTCTCTACAATAATCATATAATAATATTGTCTCTCATCTCTGTTTTTCAATAGATTAAATATACTATTAATTGATATAATTGTCAATAACTATTGTTTAGTCCATGT
>JAAYGD010000039.1 GCA_012727915.1 Mycoplasmatota bacterium
AAATTTTTAAACCAGCAAACTTGTCAGTTCCCATCATATTATTCATCTCCCCCTTCTTCTATATCACTAAAGTCCATTTCTAAATCTTCTTCAACTACTTTTTCTTCAACTACTTTTTCTTCAACAAGAGGCAGTTCTTCTTTTACATCATCTTTTATTTCTTCTATAGAAAGCAATACATTTTCTCTTGTTTCTTCATCTTCTAATTGTTTTAAATCTACTTCTTCATCTTTTTCATTAATTAATGATATATTTAATCCTAATGCTTGGAATTCCTTAATTAATACTCTAAATGATTCTGGTAATCCAGGTGGTTGAATTGGATTTCCTTTAACTAATGATTCATAAGTCTTTACTCTTCCTACTACATCATCTGATTTAATTGTTAATATTTCTTGTAAAATGTTTGCAGCTCCATAAGCATATAAAGCCCAGACTTCCATTTCTCCAAATCTTTGACCACCAAATTGTGCTTTTCCTCCTAATGGTTGTTGTGTTACTAATGAATAAGGTCCAGTGCTTCTAGCGTGAATTTTATCATCAACCATGTGATGAAGTTTAATCATATACATAACCCCAACACTTATTCTATTATCAAATGGTTCGCCAGTTCTACCATCATATAAAACCATTTTTCCATCTTCATCCATTTTTGCTTCTTTCATTAAATCTTTAATATCATCTAATGTTGCTCCATCAAATACTGGAGTAGCCGTATGAATTCCTAATGATTTTGCTGCCATTCCTAAATGTAATTCCAAAATTTGTCCAATATTCATACGAGATGGAACTCCTTGTGAATTAAGTAATATGTCAACTGGTCTTCCATCAGCCATATATGGCATATCTTCTTGAGGTAAAACTAAAGATACAACACCTTTATTACCATGTCTTCCTGCCATCTTGTCTCCAACAGATACTTTTCTTTTTTGTATAATTGAAACACGAACTACCATATTTACTCCACTAGGTAATTCATCTGATTCTTTTTTAGTAGTAATTTTAATATCGTGAACTATTCCACCTTCACCGTGTTCTACTCTTAATGAAGTATCCCTTACTTCTCTAGTTTTTTCACCAAATATAGCATGCAATAATTTTTCTTCTGAAGTTAATTCAACCATCCCTTTTGGAGTTACTTTACCAACAAGAATGTCTCCTTCAAATACTTCAGTACCAATTCTAATTATTCCATTTATATCCAAATTTTTTCTATTTTCTTCAGAAACATTAGGTATATCTCTTGTTATTTCTTCGGGTCCTAATTTTGTTTCTCTACATTGAATTTCATAATTTTCTATCTTTAATGAAGTATATGCATCATCTTTAACAATTCTTTCATTAATAACAACTGCATCTTCATAATTGTATCCATCAAAAGTCATAAACGCTATAACAACATTTTTACCTAATGCTAATTCACCTTTATCAGTACTTGGGCCATCACCTATAACCATTCCAGCTTTAACAACATCTCCAACTCTTACAATTGGAATTTGGTGATAACAAGTTGCAACATTTGATCTTTCATAATTTTTCAAATAATAAACATCTTTAGCTTCTTTATTTTTTACAACAATTTTTGTAGAATCAACATAATCTACTATACCATCTGCTTTTGCAATAACAACAGCTCCACTATCTTTTGCAGCTATATGCTCAACTCCTGTTGCCACTAAAGGAGCTTCTGTTTTTAATAAAGGTAAAGCTTGACGTTGCATATTAGCACCCATCAATGTTCTAGTTGCATCATCATTATCTAAAAATGGAATACAACTAGCAGTTATTGATACTATTTGTTGAGGAGATACATCTATGTAGTCAACTTCTTCTTTTTTAGCCATAATTGTATCGCCTTTATACCTAACAACTACATTATCTTCTAATATAGTACCATCTTCTCCAAGTTTAACTCCTGCTTGAGAAATCATATAATCATTTTCTTCATCAGCAGTTAAGTATTCAATATTATCTTTATATACTTTATAATCCTTAACTTTTGCATAAGGAGTCATAATAAAACCATAATCATTAATTTTTGCATAACTTGCCAAAGAAGTTATTAATCCTATATTTTGACCTTCAGGAGATTCTATAGGGCAAATTCTTCCATAATGAGATTCATTTACGTCACGAACTTCCATACCCGCTCTATCTCTAGATAATCCTCCGGGTCCTAATGCTGAAAGTCTTCTTTTATTAGTTAATTCCGCAATTGGATTTTGTTGATCCATAAATTGAGATAACTGAGAAGAACCAAATAATTCTTTGATTACAGCAGTTAAAGGTCTTATATTAACCAAGTTCTTTGGAGTAGCAGTAGATAAATCAACAGTACTCATTTTATCTCTAATAATTCTTTCTGTTCTTGCTAAACCAATTCTAAATTGATTTTGTAATAGTTCTCCAACTTGTCTAACTCTTCTATTTGCTAAATGATCTATTTCATCAATATTTCCTATTCCTTGTAACAAATTTAAATAATAAGAAACAGATGCATATACATCAGAAATAGTTAATCTTTTTATGATTAAATTTTGGTCGTTTCCTATAATTTCAACTACTTTGTCAGGATTAAGTTTAGAATATACTTTTATTGTTTGAACTTTATTATAAGTATCTAAAGTTTCATTAATTTTTAATTCCTTAACATTATATCCTTCTTTAAATATAGGTCTTATTTCTTCTAATATATCTTTAGTTATAACAGTTCCTTCATCAACTATTACTTTACCTTTAATTTTTATTTTTTCAGCTAATTTACATCCTAATAAACGATCACAAACATCTAATTTCTTATTAAATTTATAACGTCCTACTTTTGCCAAATCATATTTAAATTCATCAAAAAACTTAGTGATTAAATGATTTTTAGCACTATCCAAAGTTGCGGGTTCTCCTGGTCTTAGTTTTTCATATATTTCTATTAATGCTTGGTCAGTATTTTTAGTTGAATCTTTATCAATGGTATTTATTATATATGGATCTTCACCAAACGCTTCTTTAATTTCTTCATCTGTTGATAAACCAAAAGTTCTCAATAAAGTTGTAATAGGCACTTTTCTTGTCCTATCTATTCTAACATAAAATACATCTCTAGAATCCATTTCAAATTCTAACCAAGTTCCTCTAGTAGGAATAACTTGGCATGCAAAAACAGCTCTACCATTTTTGTCTATTTCTTTAGTATAATAAACACTTGGAGAACGCACTAATTGAGAAACAATAACCCTTTCAGCACCATTTACAATAAAAGTACCGTTTTCAGTCATTAAAGGAATATTTCCCAAAAATATTTCTTGTTCTTTAACTTCACCAGTTTCATTATTAAATAATCTTGCTTGAACCATTAAAGGAGAAGCATAGGTTAGATTTCTATCTTTACAATCTTTTATAGAATATTTAGGAGATTCAAATACGTAATCTCCAAAATCTAGTGAAAGATTTCCCGAAAAACTTTCAATCGGAAACAAATCGTTTAATACTTCTTTTACTCCATCTGTTACAAACCACTGATAAGATTTTTTTTGAATTTCTAATAAGTTTGTTAACTCTAGGAGATTCCCCCATTTAGAAAATGATGCCCTTTCACGATATGAACCGAATTTTTCGAATTTATAAGCCATTTTTTCACCCCATAATATTAAATTTTTTCAAAGAGCCGTGTAAAAAAGGTACACGCTACCAATTTATAATATTAACAAAAATAGTCAAACAAGTCAATGAAAAACATTGATTTTTTTAATTTTCTGCACAAATAATCCAAAAACCTTTACTTTTTGTTAATATATTCAAATTATAATAAGCTTTTAAATGCTCTGTTATACTTTTGGCTCCTTGATCTTTTCTTATTACAAAGTATAACTTACCATTTTCATTTAAAAACTCTTTTGCTCCAATTAAGATTTCTAAAACTTTTTCTTTGCCCGCTCTAATTGGTGGATTTGTAATAATATAATCATATTTATTAGTAACATTAATATATGCATCACTTTCAAAAACAGTTATATCATTTAATTTATATTTATCAATATTTTTTCTAGAAAGATGTATTGCTCTTTTATTAATATCAATCATATCTACAGTGCAATTATAATTCATTTTTAAATATATTCCTATTACACCATATCCACAACCAACATCTAATATTTTGCCATCAATTTCCTTAATGTTTTCTAATAATAACTTTGTTCCATAATCAACATTGTTTTTTGAAAAAACACCATTATCAACAAAAAAATCATATTGTTTTTCATTTATTATTGAATTAATAATTTTAATATTCGATTTTATATTATTATTAGTAAAATAATGATCCATAAAAACACCTCATAAAAGCAAAAAACCTATTAATATAGGTTTTATTATTTTAATTCTACTGCTGCTCCAGCTTCTTCTAGTTTTGCTTTTAACTCTTCAGCTTCTTCTTTTTTAACATTTTCTTTAATGTTTCCGCCAGCTTCTGTTAAATTTTTAGCTTCTACTAATCCTAAGCCTGTAGCTTCTCTTACGATTTTAATAACTGCTATCTTATTAGCTCCAGCTCCTGTTAATACTACATTGAATGAAGTTTTTTCTTCTACAGCTTCTGCTGCTGCTGGTGCTGCTGCTACCGCTACTGCACTAGGATCTATTCCTAATTCTTCCTTCATTGCTTCAACTAGTTCTAATACTTCTACTACGCTCATTTCTTTTAATGATTCGATAAAACTTTCTTTAGTTAACTTTGCCATATTAATTTCCCTCCTCTTTTAATTTTTCGGCATATAATTTCAAAGATATACTTAAGTTGTTTATAACACCAAGCATTCCACTTGCCAACATAGTTATCAAAGCGTCTCTTGATGGTATTGCTGACAATTTTGTTAATACTTCCATAGATGTTTCCTTACCATCTACGATTCCACCTTTAACTTTTAATAATTCATATTTTTTTGAAAAATCTGCAATTATTTTTATTGGAGTTATTGAATCTTCACCAAATACTACAGCACTTGGTCCAAATGTACAATAATCCATGTTAAATTTTAAATCGTCTAAAGCTCTTTTTGTCATAGTGTTTTTGTAAATTTTCATTTCAGAATTGCTTTTCTTTAATTCTTTTCTAATCAAAGATATTTGTTCATCTGTTAATCCTCTATAATCAAAGAATATAGTAGATGCAGATTTTGATATTTTATCCGAAATTTCTGAAACAACACCTTTTTTTTGTTCTAGAATTTTTTCATTAGCCATAACTCACCTCCTAAATAAAAACTCTCATTATACATAACGAGAGTTTAAAATAACATTGTTATTTAAACCCTCGGTAGGAATATTATGCTTTTTTAGCCCCTACTGTCTATGGGTATCGCTTTTCAAATTGTATTATATATTAATAATTATTATTTGTCAAAGGAATTTAAATCTAATTTAATTCCTGGACCCATTGTAGATGAAATTGATATATTTTTTACATAATCACCTTTAACTATTGAAGGTTTTGATTTCATAATTACTTCAACGAAGGTTTTTAAATTTTCAATCAATTTATTTTCATCAAAAGAAGATTTTCCAAGGATAGCATGAACATTTCCAAACGAATCTGTTTTATATTCAACTTTTCCTTTTTTAATATCTTCAACGGCCTTAACAACATCTAAAGTAACAGTTCCAACTTTTGGATTAGGCATTAAACCTTTAGGTCCTAATATTTTTCCTAATTTTCCAAGTGCTGGCATCATATCAGGAGTTGAAATTATTACATCGAAATCCATCCAATTTTCAGATTCTATTTTATGTAATATATCTTGCTCTCCAACATAATCAGCTCCAGCTTTTTCTGCATCTTTTGCTTTATCACCTTTTGCTACAACTAGAACTTTTTTACTTTTTCCTGTTCCGTGAGGTAACACTATAGCTCCTCTTAATTGTTGTTCGGCTTTTTTTACATCTACATTTAATTTTATTGCAATTTCAACTGTTTCGTCAAATTTTGAAGTGCTAGTTTCCTTAACTAATTTTATAGCCTCTTCGACATTATATGCTTTGTTTCTATCAATTTTAGAAATTGAATTTTTATATTTTTTACCTTTCACTTTTCCTCCTTATGTGGTTAATACGGTTTTCCTCCCACATAGGTAATAACCTATATGTTAATCCTTAATTTCTATTCCCATGTTATATGCTGTACCTTCAATAGTCTTCATTGCATTTTCAATAGAATATGCATTTAAATCTACAGCTTTAATTTCCGCAATTTCTCTTAGTTGAGCTCTTGTTAAAGATCCAACTTTTTCTGTTCTTCCTTTTGCTCCAGCTTTTTCTACCTTTGCATACTTTTTAATTAAAAAAGCTGCTGGTGGAGTTTTAACTTTGAAATCGAAAGAACGATCTTCATAAATACTAATTACTACTGGTAGAATATCTCCCATTTTGTCTTTAGTTGCTTCATTAAACTTTAAACAAAATTCTTGAGAATTTACGCCTGCAGGTCCCAACGCAGTACCAACTGGTGGTCCAGGTGTAGCTCTTCCAGCAGGAACTTGTAATTTTATTACTTTTACTGCTTCTTTTGCCACGAAAAACACCTCCTATAATATTTTTTCGCGGAGTGGTATTATTGCTAATCCGCTCCCACTCAATCACTATAAATTAATATAGCAAAGTTATTTTATCACTATATATATTTATTTGCAATCAATTTTTAAAAAATCTTTTCAACTTGATATATTTTTGCTTCAATTGTTGTTTCTTGACCAAATAAATCGATTATTACTTTTAATTCTTGATTTTCAAAATCCAATTCTTGAATTTTTCCTATCATAGTTTTAAATGGTCCATCTGTAATTTTAACTTTTTCCCCAACTTGTAATTCGTTTCCTAATTCTAATCTACTCATTCCCATATTTGCGAGTATTCTATCTATTTCTGATGGAAGTAAAGGTATTGGCTTTGCGCCTTTTCCACTTGAACCGATAAATCCAGTTACTCCGGGTGTATTTCTAACTACATACCAAGCTTCATCAGACATAATCATCTCTACTAATATATAGCCCGGAAACATCTTTTTTGTTTTTTCTTTTGTAACTCCATCTTTAGTTTCTTCAATTTTATGTTCTGGAAGTATTACTCTAAAAATATTATCTTGCATATTCATTGAATTAATACGCATTTCTAATTTTTCTTTGACTTTATTTTCGTGTCCAGAATAAGTATTAACTACATACCATTGCTTACTTTCCATGATTACCCCACAATGCTTTTAAAAAAAGCAAATAAAATATCTAATAAGAAAAAGAATAAGGCAAAGAATATCATAAAGGATATTGTTGCAATTGAGTATTTGACCATCTCTTTTTTTGTTGGCCATTTAATCTTTGCGGTTTCTTTTTTTACACTAATAAAAAATTCTTTTATTTTTTTCATTTAACCACCTTTTCCCAAAATAAAAACACTTTCACGTGCTCTATAAACGAGATAATAGCACAATTATTATACATTGTCAATTAATTTGTATTTCATCGATTATTTTTCTTACCTTTATTCTTATTCTTTGTATAGAACTATCTACGGATTTATAACTCTTATTTAGTAACTGAGATATTTCGTTGTAATCAAAATTATTTATTTTTAAGTCAAAAACTTCTTTTTCCAATGGAGTTAATATTGAATATATTTTTTCAAATAATTCTTTTTTGCTCTCTTTATATTCATATAGCTCACTAGGATTTGTCCCTTTTTCAAAAAAAACATCTAGCAAAGTATTCTCATCATCATTTATCTTCTCATCTAAAGAAACAGAATCATTTAATAAAGTATGCTTTTTTCTACTTGCTTTTTTTAATAAAGAAAAAATTTGTCTTTCCATACAAAGATTAGCAAAAGTTTTAAATTGAGCATTTTTTTCTTGATCAAAAGAAACAATTGCTTCGGATAATCCAAGCATTCCCTCTTGATATAAGTCTTCATATTCTAATCCTATTTTTTTTCCATATTTTAAGTATTTTTTAGCTTTTAAATCAACTATAGGTTTGTACTTATCATATAATATATTTAGAGCATTTTCATCTTTTTCTTCAACTAAATATATTAATTCATAATCATTTATATTTTTATACAATGTTACCTCCTAGCTTCTATTTTTTAATATTTCATAAATAATAATTCCTGCCGAAACAGATGCATTCAAACTGTTAATTTTTCCTTTCATAGGAATTTTTACTAACATATCACACTTTTCTTTTGTAAGTTTACTAATTCCTTTACCTTCGTTCCCAATTATTAAAACCAAAGGATATATATATTTTTGCTTATCATATATTTGATTTGTATCTAATGAGGAACCGATTATCCAATAACCCTTTTTTTTCAGTTTATCAATCGTAGTGTTTATATTTATTACTTTTATTATTTTCATATTGTCTAATGCCCCAGAACTAGTTTTCATAACAGTTGAATTAATATCTACGCTTCTATCTTCCGGAATTATTATTCCATCTACTCCTGCCGCTTCACAAGTTCTTATTATAGCTCCAAAATTATGTGGATCTTCTATATGATCAAGAATTACAAGAAATCCATTGCTATTAGTTACATCTTCAATTTCGAAATATTTGTAATCGGGTATATCTAAAATTATACCTTGATGATTTCCATTATCAATTTTAAACATTTCTTGTTTTGATTTATATATTACTTCAATCTTTCTTTTTGTTATTTCATTTAACAAATTATTGTCATTAAAATTATCATATAAATATATTTTATTGATTTTTTTATTATTTTTTAGTAATTCCAAAGCTACATTTTTACCTATCACTATCATTTTATACTCCAAATATAATTCATTATTTGATCATTTCTTTCAATGTTATTGTTTATATAACAATATCCAATTAATGCTTCTAATGCAGTAGAATGTTTATAAGTTAAAATATCAGTATTTTTTGGTTTAGAGTTTGTTTTTGAATTTCTAGCCCTCTTTAATATTTCTATTTCTTCTTCATTAAAAAAATTATTATCAATCATATTTTTTAAAAATAATGCTTGTGATTTGGCAGAAACATACTTTTTAGCTTCCTTTTGCAAATCATTTACTTTGCTTATATTTTTATTTATCAAATAATTTCTTACATATAACTCATATACCGAATCTCCAATATACGCTAAAACTATAGAATTAAACTCATTCATTTATATCACCACAAATATAATAACATAAAAGTAAGAATATTAATTCTTACTTTTGTATCTTAATTATATATTCCCCCTCTTTTGAAAACAAATATTTTTCTCTCGCATATCGCGCTACATAATCTTCATCATTTAATTTATTCATTTCATCTTCTAAATTCTCTTTTTTAGTTTTAGTTGAACCAAGCGTGTTTTCTAATGCTTTTTTTTCTTTATTAAGAGATATTACTCTACCCAACACAGTAAGTATACTTCCAAACATTAATGACAATATTAAAAAAGAAAAAATTATTCTAACAATGCTTTTTTTCAATTTATGTTTTCTTTTCATTAGTCAACACCCTTCCTTGGTAGGATTGTAACACTCAAAAAAAAGCATATCAATATATAAACTATTAACTTTACTTAAATTAACAAAAAAAAGAGTTTTATTCCTCTTCTTCTACTTCTTCAGATTTAACATCTTCAGCTTTTTCGTATTCAGCAATAATTATTTCATTAAACATATCTCTTGTTTCTTGATTAATAGGATGTACTATATCTCTATAATCACCTACAGCATTTCTTCGACTAGGCATTGCAACAAATGGTCCATTATCACCTTCAATGATTTTTATATCATGAATTGCAAAGCAATCATCTATCAAAATTGATACTATTCCTTTCATACGAGAATTTTCTTTTTCGATTTTACGAACATTTACTGATGTTATTTTCACAAGCACCTCTCCTTTTGAACATATTTCAAGTTAATAGTACAGCATAATTTAAAAAAAATCAATATAATTTATTAATTTTCCTTTAAATATAATGCATTTGATATAAAAATGAAATCCTCAACTGAAATTTGTTCTGCTCTTATATTTAGTGGGTAATTTCTTTTTAATAAAATATCTTCAATAAAATTAAAGTCATAATCATCTAAATTGTTCTTTAAAGTTTTTCTTTTATGCTTAAATGAATCCCTAACTAACTTATAAAATATATCTTCATTTAAAGCCTTGGCTCTATTTATCTTTTTTGATAGTTTTAATACTATACTATCTACATTAGGTTGTGGTACGAACGATTGCCTTGATACGTTCATTATTTTTTTTACATCATAATTGTAATTGATAAATACACTAAGAGAATTATAGGCTTTTGAATTTGGTTTAGCATTAAAGCGATCTCCAACTTCTTTTTGAACCATTATTATTATTCTGTAAACATCAATATCTTCATTAATTATTTTTTCTATTATTGGTGTAGTAATATAATAAGGAAGATTAGATATTATAAATAGTTTATTAAACTTATATTTATTAATATCTTCCTTAATATTTCTATTTAAAAAATCATCATATATAATTGCTAAATTTGATTCTTTTATATCATTTAAATACTTTTCTAAATCTTTATCTATTTCATATCCTAATACATATTTAAAATTTTTTACTAATTTTTTTGTTAATACTCCTGACCCACAACCTATTTCAATTACTAAAGAATCATCCTCAAAATCAGATAAATTAATTATTTTATCTATAATATTTTCATCTTTAATAAAGTTTTGCCCAAATTTTTTCTTAAAATTATAATTATATTTCATCTTACCTCTAAAAAATAAGAGACATTCAGTCTCTTACCATCCATATCTTAATACCTCGTATATAACACTTGATCTTCCAACCTGTTTGACTTCTTCTTCATCTTGAAAACCAAATGCTAAATCCATTAATTTGCCTTTTATTGCGCTTCCTCTATCTAATACAATGGCAAGAAAAGGTTCTTTATATATTTTTACTCCAGTTACTCTTACAACAGTACCAAATGGAACAGCTCTATCAGCCGCAACAATCCTTACTGTTCCAAAAGTTTTATCTTCATAATATATATTATTGTTTCTAATATCATATCCCGAAGCGGTTATACCCGAACATCCATAGCAATCAGCACCATATGCAGTCATTTTTCCCTCATAAGTTTCAATTACTTCAAAAGTTTGTTTTGCGTCTGCTATCTCAACTTTTTTTTCTACAACTACAAGATTATCTTTTTCAACAAAATAATTGTTTTTTTTATATTCAATATTAGAAAAAAAACTATATTTATAAATTAATATAAACGCATTAAATAATACTATAAATCCTATTAATATAAATGAAATTATTTTCTTCAAGTTTCACCTCATAATACTATTTAATAATATCATTTTTACTTATTAAAGTCAAATATTTGGATAGTGTTATTATAGAGATTTTCTTTTATAACATTTGGATTTTGCCCTTTAATTTCTGAGATTTTATCTATTATATTTTCAATATACAAAGGACTATTCAGCTTACCTCTAAATGGTTCTGGAGTTAAATAAGGAGAATCTGTTTCAACAACAATACAATCTAATGGTATATCTTTTAATGTTTGTTTTAAATTTGAATTTTTAAACGTTAAAACTCCGCCAATACCAAGTTTATATCCTAATTTTATAAAGTTATTAGCAACCTCGATTCCTTTACTAAATGCATGTATAATTCCATTTAATTTATAATTTGATAGAATATTTAATATATCTTCTGTTGCTTCTCTATTATGTATTACAACTGAGCAATTATTTTTTTGAGCAATATTTAATTGTTTAATAAACATCGCTTTTTGCTTTTCTTTATTATCTTTAATCCAATAATAATCTAGTCCGATTTCTCCAACTCCCAATATTTTATTATGCTTTAATTGTGCTTCTAGCTCTAAAAAATCATTTTCATTTATTAAATCCACCTCAGAAGGATGAAAACCAACTGTTCCATAAACATTTTTATATTTTTTTGTTAATTCTATTACTTCTTTATTTGAAATGGGATTAACTCCACTTATTATTAATATAATGTCTTTTTTCTCAATTTCTTTCATTAAAACAGCAATATCATCATAATATTCACTTAATATATGGCAATGAGTATCAACAATCATATATCTCCTATTAAAAAAAACAATATTTAATATTGCTTTTTATGAAAACAATCCTATTATATATTGAACCGGTTCATAAAAGAATATAGCAAAAGGATGCATATTTGAAAATAAAGATCCTTCCACCATACTTAATATATAAGGCCCTACGAAATAATAAGCTACCAAAAACACCAATATCCTAATTGGTACATAATCTAATTTAATAAGTTCAAGTAGCATAGATACTAACTTAAAAACTATTGAAATTACGATTAATCCAATTATTATAGGTAATAAAATATTTATAAAAAAATCCACCATATTTATCCTCCATCATTAAACATTATAACAAAACAATTATTTAATAACAACCTTTATTCGATTCTTGTAAATAATATATCTATTTTTTCTACTGTAATATTATTTTCTAAATTACCAAATTTATAAATAGAATCATACGAAATAATTTTTGTATTTATAGAGTTAATTATTTTATTTGATGTGTCTGGCAAAAACGGTTTTAATAATATTCCTATAATTCTAATTGATTCTATAATATTATATAAAACATTATTTAATTTATCATAATTTTCATCTTTAGCCAAAATCCAAGGAGTGGTATCATCAATATATTTATTGCATATTCTGGCTAAATCTATAATGTTTGATAAAGCTAAACTAATATTTGTTTTTTCAATTGCTTCATCGACTTTTTTAGGTGTTTTAGATACTTCTTCAATAAATTTGTTATCTATTTCATCATTTTTTTCTGTTTTTTTAACAATTCCATCAAAATATTTTAATGACATTGCTATTGTCCTATTAATTAAATTTCCCAAAGTATTTGCCAAATCTGAATTAATTTTTTCTTTAATTAACTCTTTTGATATTAATCCATCGCTTGTAATTGGCATTGAACTCAATATATAATATCTAATTTGATCTAACCCAAAATCATTAACTAATTCATCTGCATATAAAACATTACCTCTAGATTTACTCATCTTTTCTTTATCAGAAATTAACCATTGATGCCCAAAAATTGTTTTAGGAAGTTCTTCTTCAAGCGCAAGTAATAAAATTGGCCAATAAATAGCATGAAATCTATATATATCTTTTCCAATTATTTGAAGATCTGCTGGCCAATATTTATTAAATTTCTCGCTTTTATTGTTTATATCATAATCTAAGAAAGTAATATAATTTGAAAGAGCATCGATCCATACATATATTACATTGTTTTTATCAAATGGAACCTTAACTCCCCAATCAAAGGAGCTTCTTGTTACACATAAATCTTGTAATCCGGGTTTAATAAAATTATTAATTATCTCAGTTTTTCTAAAATCTGGTTGTAAAAATAATGGGTTTTTTTCAATATAATCTAATAATTTGTCAGTATAATTTGATAATTTAAGAAAATATGATTCTTCCTTCTTTTTTTCTACATTTCTTCCACAATCAGGACATTTTCCATCTATTAATTGAAGATCGGTATAAAATGATTCACAAGGTATGCAATACCATCCTTCATATACATCCTTATAAATATCTCCTTTATCGTATAATTTTTGAAATATATTAGATACTATCTCTTTATGTTTAATATCTGACGTCCTAACAAAACTATCATATGAAATATTCAACATATCATAGTTTTCTCGAACTATTTTTGATATATTATCAACATAATCTTGTTCAGTAACATTATTTTCTTGAGCTTTTATATGTACTTTCTCTCCGTGTTCATCAGTACCAGTTTGAAAATATACATCAAAACCTTTTAATCTTTTATATCTTGCAATTGAATCCGCTAAAACCACTTCATATACATTACCTATATGAGGTTTCCCCGAAGCATATACAATTGCAGTCGTAATATAATATTTTTCCATACTATCCTCCTAATAAAAAAAACTATAAACTTAAGGACGACTAATCGCGGTACCACCTTAATTCATAGTATTCTATGCACTTAATTCTTTAACGCAGAAATACGATTAACTCCAAAACCATATTCAATAATATAATTATACTTGTTTCACCAAATCAAGCTCTCTAAAATAATTATTATTATTTACTCGTTTCTTCAATGTCATTTATTAATAAATTATATCATTTATAGTATATTTGTCAATTAATATTATCAATTCTAAAGCATAATATAGCCAATGCTTTTCAAGCTTAGTTAACTCAATTGTTATTTTTAATCTTTTATATTCATAGGAAAATTTAAACATTTTTCCGATAGATAGAGTTCTTTGATAAAAATCATTGATTTCAATAGAATCGGTTTTTTCTTTAGAAATATATATATCTATTGAATTTTTATTTTGATTTATTTTTTCAACTCCTTTTTCATTTGCTAACTTTTCAAACCATTCTTGATACATATATAATAGCAACTTCTCATTTATTCTTCCAAACCTATCCTCAATTTCTTTTTTAACTTCTAACAATTTTTCATAACTATCAATTTCATTTATTCGTTTATGAATTTCAATCTTTAAAGATTCATCTTTTACATAGCTATCATCTATGTGTGTATCTATGTTTATTAAAGAAGTGTCTAAACTTTCTGTCTCTTTTTGGTAATTTCCTTTTATTTTTTCAACTTCTTCGTTAACCATTTTTGTATATAATTCAATTCCAACCGAATCTATAAATCCTGATTGCTCACTGCCTAATATATCTCCAGATCCTCTTATTGATAAGTCTCTAATAGCTATTGATAAACCACTGCCAAGTTCAGTGAATTCTTTAATTGTTTTCAAGCGTTTTGTTGCGGTTTCACCTAAATTTTTCCTCTTATCATACATTAAATATGCATATGCAATCTTATTTGTTCTTCCAACTCTTCCTCTTATTTGATAAAGTTGACTCAATCCAAATCTATCAGCATCAATTATTATTAAAGTATTTACATTGGGAATATCAATTCCAGTTTCAATAATTGTAGTACAAATTAGTACATCATATTTTTGATCTATAAAATCAATCATAATATTTTCTATATCATTTTTTTTCATTTTTCCATGAGCATATACAATTCTAGCTTCGCTAACTAAACTTTGAATTTCTTGAACTTTTCGTTCGATTTTTTCTATATTATTAAATAATATATATATTTGACCTTTTCTAACAAGTTCTTTATAAATTGCTTCTTTAATTATTTGATTGTTTTCTTCTAATACATAAGTTTGAATTGGATATCTGTTAACTGGTGGTGTTTCAATTAAAGACAAATCTCTCAAACCAATTAAAGCCATTTGCATTGTTCTAGGAATTGGAGTTGCAGATAAAGTTAAAACATCAATATTCGTTTTATATTCTTTTATTTTTTCTTTATGCGTAACTCCAAATCTTTGTTCTTCGTCGATTATTAACAAGCCTAGAGATTTAAATTCTATATCTTTACTAAGTAATCTATGGGTTCCAAAAACCATATCAATAGACCCTTTTTTTAGACCTTCAATAATTCTATTTACTTCCTTTTTTGAAGTAAATCTATTTAAAATTACAATAGAGAACGGATAATTTTTAAATCTAGATATTGCATTATTATACTGTTGATTTGACAACAATGTTGTTGGGCATAAATAAGCAACTTGTTTACCACTATTTACTGCTTTAAACATAGCTCTAAAAGCAACCTCTGTCTTTCCATAACCAACATCCCCACACAATATTCTATCCATTGGACTATTAGATTCCATATCTTTCTTTATTTGCATAGTAGATATTAATTGGTCTTTTGTTTCTTCATAAATAAATTCTTTTTCAAAATTTATTTGTTCTTCGTCATCTTTATTAAATGCAAAACCTTCAGTTGCCTTTCTTTCGGCAGAAAGTTTAATTAGTTTTTCTGCAATATCTTTAATTCTATTTTTAACTTTATATTTTGTGTTTACCCAGTCGCTTCCGCCCAAACTATTAATTTTTGGTTTTAATCCCTCATTTAAGGAATATTTAGTAATTAAATCAATTTTTTCAACTGGAATATATAAATTTTCATTATTTTTATATTTGATTAACAAGTAATCCTTAATTGCACCATTTTTATTTAACGCAATTATACCCGAATAAATTCCTATTCCATGTGCTTCGTGAACAACGTAATCACCAATATTTAGCTTAGACATGTCTTTAATTTTTGTGCCAAATCTAAATTTGCTATTATATTGTCTTTTATTATCTAATTGTTTGTAAATATTTGATTCAGAAATTACAATATAATTCTCAAATATAAAACCTTGATTTAATTTTTTTTCAATTACATTAATTGAATTAGCAAATATTTTCGATTCGTTTGTATTTATTACATTAATATTGATTAACTCCTTGAAATTATCAATTTTCTTCTTTGAATCAAAAGCAATTATTACAGTTTTATGTTCTTTAATATAGAAATTTAAATCTTTTCTCAATAATTCAAAATTTTCATTATAGTTTGTAACTTCTTTTATATCTAAATATACTTTATTTTTTATACTTGAAATATTATCTAATGTATTTAAGTAAATTGTGTTTTTTGCTTTAAAATCATAAAGAGAATGAAAATAATTTGTATTTGGTTCGATTTCATTACTTTTTGTATGTTCAATTATTTGTTCTTGTAATCTAACATAAGATTTTTCAATAAGATTATAATCTTTAAATATAACTATTTCATTTTCTAAATAATCTAATATAGAAGAAACTTCTTCATATTTCGCTAGATATTTTTGCTTTTTTATTGAGTTTTCAGTATTAGAAATAAATTCACTTACCGGATAAATAACTATTTCCTCTATATTATTTATTGATAGTTGAGTTTCTAATTCAAAATATCTTAGGGATTCAATTGTATTATCCCAAAATTCAATCCTTACTGGTTTGTCTGATAACGATGGAAAAACATCTAATATAAACCCTCTATTAGCAATGTCCCCGGTTTTATTGATTAAAGGAGTTATTTCATAACCTATTGAATCTAAATTGTTTATTAATTTTTCTTTTTCTATAATTTGCCCAGTTTTTATGTTAATGCAATTCTTTTTCCATGAATTTTTTTTGGGCAATAAACGAATCAAACCCATAAAATCGGTCACAACTATATGTTTTTCTTTAGAAAATACAATCTCGTTAATTGTTTCCAATCTAGTCATTTCTAATTCGGGGCTAGAAGCCAAAAACTCTTCAGATAAAAAATCATCTGTAGGAAAAAATAGTACATTATTATTATAATTAATTAATGAATTAAATATTTTGTTGGCTTCATATAAAGTATTAGTGACAACCAATATGTTATTC
>JAAYGD010000040.1 GCA_012727915.1 Mycoplasmatota bacterium
AAATAGTGCTTTGACTAATGAATAGTATTTATGAAAAGGCTTTAAACTTTAAAAACAAATATTCTTCAACAGTAGCATTTAGAATAAAAAAACATTCAAAGGTTGCGTTGAATCATTTAGATCAAGGAGAAACCGTAGAATATGTGTTTGTCGGTCAAAAAAATGATAAGCATATTCAAATGCCAAATACTTTTGTTTTTGCACTAACAAACAAAAGAATGTTGCTTTCAAAGAAAAGAGTATTTTTTGGATATTTGTTTTATGCAATAACTCCAGATATGCTAAATGATGTTAAAGTAAAAGCTAATATTTTTTGGGGAAAAATTATTATTGATACAGTTAAAGAGCTTGTTACAATATCTAATTTATCAAAAAGATCATTAGATGAAATTGAAACTGCAATTACTAAGTATATGATTGAAAAAAAGAACTTTATTGTATAGAGTTCTTTTTATAAAAAAAGGAGAAAATATGGATATTTTAAAGCAAAAAGAAAAAGGAAATTTGGTAGTAATTTCCGGACCTTCTGGAACTGGTAAAGGATGTATTATTAAAGAAGTAATGAATAGAAATCCTAATATATGGTATTCGGTATCTGCAACTTCAAGAGAAATAAGACCGGGAGAAATAGAAGGAGTAAATTATTATTATTTATCAAGGGATAAGTTTGAAAAGAAAATAAAGACTAATTTTTTTCTTGAATATACTGAATATAATGGTAACTATTATGGAACTCCTAAAAAATATATAAATGATAAATTAAAACAAGGAAAAGATGTAATATTAGAAATAGAAATTAATGGAGCATTAAAAATAAAAGAATTAGTTAAAGATGCTGTTTTTATATTTATATTGCCTCCTAGTTTAAAAGAACTAATAAATAGATTAGAAAAAAGAGGAACTGAATCAAAAGATGTAATTCTAAATAGATTTAAATCGGCATATAAAGAAATTAATGAAATAAAAAAATATAACTATGTCGTAATTAATGATAATTTGGAAGACGCAATAAATAAAGTCGACGCTATATTTAGAGCAGAAAGATGTAGAGTGGATAGAATTGAAGAAATATATTTGAACACTGAAGAAGAAGTAATGCATGAACTATTAATTGATTATGAAAATATAAACAACAATCCTAGAAATTTATGATTAAAAAAAGGAAAAAGTATAGTATAATTAATAATAGGAAGTGGTAATGTGATACTAAGAAAACCATATGCTTTCATTATTAAGCATTTTAAAAAGATTCATATTTTATTATTTATATTAATGTCTTATGGTATTTATAAAACAAATAATATATCATCTTTTTTTGCTAGTTACGTTAGAAATTCAACTGGTTTTTATGAGAGCACTTTGGCTAAAACTTACGCTAACCCATTGTTTTATTTTATTTGCTTTTTAATAGCTATACTTTCTTTAATACTGTTAATATTAATGAAGCAAAAGGAAAAACCCACTAAGTTATATTTTATTATAACTTTGTTATATATAGGAGTAATTATTTTAATTTCTATGGATAGTGGTTATTTAAGAACTATAAATTTTGAACAATTATCTCCTAGAAATAGTAGATTATTAAGAGATATTAATTTAATTGCGCTGTTTCCTCAAATTGTATTAATATTTTTAGTACTTATTAGGGCAATTGGTTTTAATATAAAGAAGTTTAATTTTGCAAAAGATATTGAAGACTTAAATATTGATGTATCAGATAACGAAGAATTTGAGTTAACGTTTGGAACCAATCCTGATAAATTGAATAGAATATTAAGGAAGAATCAAAGAGAATTAAAATATTTTTATCTTGAACATAAACCAATGATTTTAGGAATATTATTATCTTTATTTTTGTTTTTAGGGTGGACAGTATATTATAGAGTTATAGTTTTGAATAAAATATTTAATCAAAATGAAGTAGTAAGAATAAATAATATCTCTTATAAAATAGAAGGTTTTTATAGTTCGAATTTAAATTATAGGAGTGAAAATATAACTGAGGGAAATAATATATTCTTAATTTTAAAATTAAGAATATATAACGGAAATGAATACAATATTAAATTAAATACTGAAAATATGAGAATTATAATTGGTGAGAATATATATCTTCCAATCATTAGAAAATATGATGAATTTAAAGATATAGGGAATGGTTATGAAGATAATATTATAGATGGCGATAGTGAGGCTTCATATATATTTGTATATAGTGTTCCTAATCAAGAGCTGTCAAAGAATATGTTGTTAAGATATGCAGAAAGAATTAGTTTTGATGTAAACGGAGTTACAAATAGGTATTTAAAATATTATATAAAACCAGAGTCATTAGATGAAGTATCAATATTTCCAATTGCAGAATTGGGGAAAGAAGTTAATTATACGATTTCTAACTTGAAAAACACTAAATTAAAAATCAATTCATTTGAGACAAATATTAAGTTTTCTTATGGAATCGATAATATAATTAATGTAATAAATGATCCTATGGATAATAGAATTATTATGAAAATAGTATATGACTATACTCCGGATGAAAGTGTTCAATATGTAAGTTCATTTGAAAAGCTTATGAAAGAACACGGAAGCATAAGATATTATAAACAAGGGAAAGAATATGTTATTAATTATAAAGATGTTACTCCTTCAAAAAATATATTATCTATTGCTTATTATTCGGTTTTAGATGACATAGTTAATGCGGAAAAAATTGAACTAGTAATTAAGATAAGAAATTTAATTTATATACACAAATTAAAATGATATAATAAAATTTAGGGAGTAAATATGATTTATTTAGATTATTCGGCCACAACTATGATAGATGATGAAGTTCTTAAAAGTTTTAATTTGGTTGCAAAGGAATATTTTGCAAATTCTAATTCTATTCATAAATTAGGAATTAGAACTAAAGAATTGATTGAAGAAGCAAATAAACAAGTTGCAAATGAATTGGGAGTTAGTGAAGATGAGATAATATACACTTCTAGTGCTTCTGAATCAAATAATATGGCTATCAAAGGGATATGTAACAAATACAAGGAAAAAGGGAAACACATTATTACTGGACCTCTTGAACATTCTTCAATTGTAGCAACGCTTAATTACATGATTAGTTTGGGATATGAGGTATCTATTTTAAAACTTAAAAAAGATGGAACAATTGACATGAAACACTTAAAAAGTTTAATTAGAGATGATACTATTTTAGTAACTATTGCTGCAGTTGATAGTGAATTGGGAATAAGACAGAACGTTGAGGAAATTGGAGAATATTTGAAAAAAAATACAAAATGTTTTTTTCACGTAGATATGACTCAATGTATAGGAAAAGATATAATTCGCTTAGATAATATTGATTTAGCATCTTTTTCAGGACATAAAATATATTGTTTTAAGGGAATTGCAGCTTTATATAAAAAAAAGAATATTATAATTGAACCGTTAATCCATGGAGGAAAAAGTACTACTATATATAGAAGTGGTACACCTCAAACAGAATTAATAGTGTCTTTTTCCAAGGCATTAAGGTTATCATTAAATGATATTGAAAATAAATATAAATATATTTTAAAGTTAAATAAAATGATTAAAGAAGATTTAAAAAAATATAAAAACATATCAATAAATAGCACAAATAAATCAATACCACACATATTAAATATTAGTATAATTGGAATAAAACCGGAAACCTTTGTTCATGCTTTGGAAGAATTTGATATATATGTTTCAACAAAGAGTGCTTGTTCTAAAAGCGGAGAAATATCTCATTCAGTAATGGCTTTAACAAAAGATGAAATAAGAAGTAGCCATTCTATTAGAATAAGTTTATCTTATAGAACAACTGAAGAAGAAGTAGCTCAATTTTTAAGATTATTTAAAATATGTTATCAAAATTTGAGTTGGAAGTAATCTATGAAAATAATTAAGATAGGGGCTCTTTGGTGCCCAGGATGTTTAATACTGAATAACAACTTGAAAAAAATAAAAGAAAATTATGAAGATATTGAAATAATTGAGTATGATTATGATTTTGATTTGGAAGTTAAAAAATTTAAAGTGGGTAATATTTTGCCAGTATTAATTTTTATGAATGATGATAACGAAATATCTAGATTAATTGGGGAAAAATCATATAAAGAAATTATCAATGAAATAGAAAGGATAAGTAATGTTTAGAAAGATTTTAATACTATTATTATTTTTATTTGTTTTTTCTTATAAGGTAAATGCTAAAGAAATAGATATTCATTTGTTTTATCAAGATGGATGTCCACATTGTCAAAATGAAAAAGAGTATTTAAGTAATTTATCAAAAGAAAATCAAGATATTAACATTAATTTATATGAAATAGGTATTCAAAAAAATAGTGATCTTTTATATGGTATACAGAATTTATTGGATAAGCCATCTAACTATATTCCTTATACAGTAATTGGAGAATATGCCTTAGTAGGATTTGTTCCAGAAGATATTGAACATGTAATTAATATTTATGAAAAAGAAGAATATATTGATGTTGTATCAAAATATATAGAAGATCCAAATTATAAACTTGAAAAAGAAGAAGTTAAAGAAGAAAAAGAAACTTTTAATTTACCTATTTTAGGCGAAGTAAATGCAAAAGAATCATCATTATTATTAATAGCAGTTGTAATTGGATTTGTGGATGGATTTAATCCGTGTGCAATGTGGATTTTATTATTTTTAATTACTATGCTAATTGGAATGAAAGATAAAAAAAGAATGTGGATATTAGGTTCTACTTTTATATTTGTTTCTGCTTTTATATATATGATTTTTATGTTAGCTTGGTTAAATATTGCAATGTTTGCTACAAAGATATCTATTATTAGATTAATTATAGGATTATTTGCGTTAGTATTTGGCTTATATAATATAAGTAAGTTTGTAAAGAAACCCGAAAGCGGATGTGAAGTTGTAGATGATAAAAAAAGGAATAATATTATTGATAGAATAAAAAACATTACTTCTAATAAAAAATTAATTGTTTCTTTATTAGGAATAAGTTTATTGGCAGTTTCTGTTAATGTTATTGAATTATTATGTTCTGCTGGATTACCTTTTACTTATACAAATATTCTTGCAATGAATGAATTATCAGGATTAAGTTATTCTATTTATATTTTGGTATATATATTTTTCTTTATGTTAGATGACTTTATAATCTTTGCAATTGCAATGATAAGTTTTAAAGTTACAGGAATTTCTACAAAATACTCTAGATATTCAAGCCTAATAGGTGGTATAATAATGTTATTAATTGGTTTATTAATGATATATAAACCAGAATTATTGATGTTCAATTTTTAGGAGGTAAAAAAATGATTCAAGAATTCAAGAAATTTATTTTTAGAGGAAACGTTGTTGATTTATCAATAGGTATTATTATTGGAGGGGCTTTTACAGGTATTGTTAATTCGTTAGTAAATAATGTTATTATGCCTTTCTTAGGAGTACTTACTGCTGGGGTTAATTTTGAAGCAATTAAATGGGACTTAGGTTGGTTAGCAAAGGCCTTAGGTAATCCTGTTCCTGAAGAGGGTGTTTATATGTCAATTGGATTATTTATTAATGGAATAGTTCAATTCTTGATAATGGCTTTGGTGGTATTCTTAATGGTTAAATTAATTAATAAAGTAAAAGATAAGAAAGTAAAAGAAGAAGAAAAACCCGCTTCTAAACCAGAAGATGTTCAATTATTAGAACAAATATTAAAAGAAATGAAAAAACAAAAGAAATAATAATTTTATATATAATATAACTTTTGAAAGGAGAAATCATGAAGAAAGTTATATTTTTATTTTTAGCAATTTTTTTAATGAAAACAAATGTTATAGCAAAAGAGTTTATAGATAATGAATATTTAAATATATATTTTAATGGTATATATGAAGGCAATATAATTTCAGATAATTTTATGTACAAAGAACACGAAGGTATTCCGGTTTATTGTATAGATTTTAGTTTGCCAATTTCAGTTGATGAAGGTTATGAGATTAGTAATTTTTCTGATTACAAATCTTTAACAGTTAATCAAAGAATATATATTGAATTAATATCGTTTTTTGGATATAAATATTATAATCGTAACGATATTTATTATTATCTTGCAACTCAAGAATTGATATGGAGTTCACTAGGAGTTGATACTTATTGGACTTATTCTCAATATGGAAATAATCCCATAAATTTAGATCAATATAAATTAGACATATTAAATACTTATAGTGATTATTTAAATGAGAATTACAATTTTGATGAATATTATTCTTTTGAAATAGGAAATTCTTATTATATCGAATATCCAAAAACCTCTTTACCTAACTATGAGTATTATTATTCAGGAATTAATAATGTTGTATTTGATGAGTATGGGATAACATTTAACGCTAATTATAAAACAAGTACAACAATAGTATTATTGAGAAATTTTGATAGAGGATATGAGTCAAAAGTATTTATTGAACCTGGTTATCAGACAATTGTAAAAACAGGAAGTTTAAAGTCTAAGAAGAAAACATTAAATATTAATGTAAATAATATTGATATATATTTAAAAAGAATTAATTTGGGAGATACAAATAACAAATACTTGCAATTAAATTCAGCAATATATGAAATATATGATGGCAATATGAATTATATTCAAAATGCAATAACAGATGAATATGGAGATGCAATAATACCAAATCTTCCTTTAGGTAGTTATGTTATAAAAGAAATACAATCAAGTTATGGTTTTGAACCATATGAAGAAAATATTTATAAAACATTAGATTGGGGATTAACATATAATATAATTGAGGTCGAAGTGAAACCAATTACTAAAAAAATCAGCATTACTAATTTGTATCGAATTAATGGTATTGATTATTTTGATTCAAATATTAAATTTAATATATATAGAGATGGAAATTTAATTGAAGAACTTAGCACTAATAATGAAGGATATGTATCAACTTTTTTAGAATATGGAAATTATCAAGTAACACAGGTAACTAGTAGAGAAGATTTTGAATTGGAACCATCATTTGAAATAGTAATTAATGAATTTGATAATAAGTTAGATTATATTTTTATTAAAGAAAGAAATATTGAGACAGAAGATATACCTATAAATGAAGATATAGAAGAAGAAAATATTGAAATAAACAATGAAAATAATCAGGAAGAATTAATTGATTCTATAAATCAAGATAATATTGAAAATATAGTGGAAAACATTCCTATTGAACAAATAAATATTACAACTGAATTAGAATATGAAGAAAAAATAGATTTAGATATTAAAGAGCTACCTCAACTTTATGAAAACAAAAATATTTTGGAAATTATATGCGAAAGCTTATTTGTGTTTTTGTTTTATTATTAATTGTATTTATTATTGAAAAATCTATTAGTTTAAATAAAATTAATTATATTAAAGAAAACTATTATAAAGATAAGATGGATATTTATCTTATTACAATTGAAAAAATTAATATTAAGAATATTATTAAAGAGGACACTATTAAATCTGAAAAAATAAAGGATATAGTTTTGTTCAAAGAATATGGTAAGCCAAATATAAAAAATAGTAATACAATTATTGGAGCTCATTCTGGAAATGGAAGAAACTCATTTTTTACTAATTTAATTAATATTGAAATTGATGATGAGATAAAATTATATTATAAAGAAATTGAATATATTTATAAAGTAATAGATAAATTTTATATAATTGAAAGTGATTTTAAAATTTTAAATAACATAAAAAATAAAACTACTTTGACACTATTTACTTGTAATGAAGATAATAATAAATATAGATTAATTGTGGTATCTGAGTTGATTGACTTTATATAATATTAAAGATATAATTAATTATAATGTAAGGAGTTGATGATATGCCTAAAAAAACATTTTTCAACTTGCCTGAAAGCAAAAGGAGTCAAGTAATAAATGCTTCAAAAAAAGAATTTAGTAGAGTACCATTAGCGAATGCTTTGGTGTCAAATATAATTATAAATGCAAAAATACCTAGAGGAAGTTTTTATCAGTATTTTGATGATATTGAAGATTGTTTTTATTTTGTAGTAGATGAATATTCAAAAGATATTAAAACTAAGTTGATTAATAATATTAAAGATTTTAATGGTGATATTATTAAATCTTATCATAATCTATTTTTATACATACTTGATATGATGGATGATAATAATAATAAAGCTTATTTTGAGAATTTATTTTTAAATATGAATAGTAAAATTCAAAAAATGTTTACTCCAAATTTCAATGATGGATTAAATAATATTATAAATATGGTTGATGTTGAAAAATTAAATATTCAAGGAAAATTCTCTTTGGGATATGTTATAGATATAATTGAATCATTAATGATTTATAATATAATAGAAACATACAATAGAAATATGTCTAAGGACAAGAAAATAGAAATATTTGAAAAGGAATTGTTGTTAATATCAAGAGGAATAGTTAAATAATGTATAAAAATCAATAAATATTATTGATTTTTTTATTAATTGTGATATTATTAATCGGTACCTTTTTATAGGAAGTGAAAAAATGAATAAAATTATTAATATTGCAATTATTGCGCACGTTGATTCTGGAAAATCCACTTTAGTAGATGCCATGTTGAAACAAAGCGGTGTTTTTAGGGAAAACGAAGAAGTGTTAGAACAAGTTATGGATTCTAATGATTTAGAAAGAGAACGTGGAATAACAATATATTCTAAAAATTGTTCCATAAAATATAAAGATTTAAAAATAAATATAGTGGATACTCCTGGTCATGCGGATTTTTCTTCTGAAGTTGAGAGAATAATTAAAACTGTAGATACAGTTATTTTATTAGTGGATTCTTCTGAAGGACCTATGCCTCAAACTAGAGTAGTATTAGAAAAAGCATTAGAAGTAGGAATTAAACCAATCTTATTTATTAATAAAATAGATAAAAAAGATGCAAGAATAAAAGAAGTGGTTGATATGTCTTTTGATTTATTTTTAAGTTTGGAAGCTACTGATGAGCAATTGGATTTCCCAATATTTTTTGGAGTAGCAAAAACAGGAATTGCAAAGAAAAGTATGGATGATGAAAGCAATAATTTAAACCCTTTATTTGAATATTTGTATAATAAGGTTGAGCCTTTTAAAGGTAATGAAAAAGATCCTTTGCAAATTCAAATATCTTCATTAGCGTATGATGATTATTTGGGATTATTAACTATAGGAAGAATTTCAAAAGGAATTATAAAACAAGGTGAAACTGTAGTTTTATGCAATAAAGATTATTGTAAAAATTATAAGATATCAAAATTATTTATTAATGAAGGAATTAAAAAAGTTGAAGTAAAAGAAGCACAATATGGAGATATTGTTATTGTTGCGGGTATATCAGAAGCTTCTATAGGAGATACTATTTGTTCAATAGATAACATTGATCCTATGGAAAAAATTATGATTGAAGAACCAACTTTGTCTGTTAACTTTTTAGTTAATTCATCTCCTTTTGTAGGTAGAAGCGGAAAATTTTTAACAATAAGACACATTAAAGATAGATTAGAAAAAGAAATAAAGACTAATGTGGGACTTAGAATTGAACCTTTATCAAAGAATGAAGGTTATAAAGTAAGTGGAAAAGGTGAATTACATATTTCTATTTTACTTGAAACTATGAGAAGAGAAGGATATGAATTATCTGTATCAAAACCAGAAGTAATATTAAAAGAAAAAGATGGAATATTATATGAACCATTTGAAAGAGTTTATATTACTGTTTTAGACACTTATAGTGGAACTATAATTGGGGCATTAAATGAAAGAAAAGGGTTGTTGCAAACTATTCAATCTAATGGAGAATATGCTAAAATTGAATATATTGCACCTACTAGAGGTTTATTAGGATATAGAAATATATTTATAAATTCTACTAGAGGTGAGGGTACAATGTTTAGAAGCTTTTTAGAATATAGACCATACGTTGGAAATATTACTTCTAGAAAAAATGGAGTATTAGTTTCTATGGAAAACGGAAAAACGATGGGATATTCTCTATGGAACCTTGGAGATAGAGGAACTCTTTGTGTTGGTCCTTCTGAAGAAGTATATGTTGGTATGATAATAGGAATAAACAATAGAATGGAAGACTTAAATGTTAATCCAAATAAAAATAAACAACTTACTAATACAAGATCTTCTTCAAGTGATGACGCTATAGTATTACCTCCTAAAAAAATATTCACTTTAGAAGAAGCATTAGATTTTATTGAAGATGACGAATTAATTGAAATTACTCCTACTGCTATAAGATTAAGAAAAAAAGAATTAGATCCTAAAAATAGATATAGAAAAAATTAATAGTTAATAAAAACTCACATTAAGTGAGTTTTTATATTTGAAAATCTTTTTCTATATTATCATCTAAATTTTTGTTGTCAAAATATTTTAATTCTTTTAATCTTGATGTTTTTGAAATAATATTTCCAGGAAATTTCGAATACATTTTCATATATGAAGATATAACATCATTATAATATCTTATTTCTCCCGATAGTTTAATATTAATATCTTCAATTTTTTCCATTTCAATTTCAAAATCTTTTGTTGAAGTCATCTTCTTTGCGTTTTCTCTTATTTTTATCATCTTATTTTCAAAATCAATTAGAGATCTATAAAATTCAAATGAAGTTAATTTGTCTTCTGTAATTTTTTCCATTTTAGTTAAGGTATCTAAATTAATAGCGTCTTTTCCTTTTAAATTAGTATTAAGAATTGTTTTAATTTTTGAAAGAATATCGTATTTTTCTCTTAAAGTTTGATCTATTTCAGATTCTGCTTGTTTTTTCTTTAATAGTTTTTCTTTCAAATTATTATATATTGTTACATATATAGTGCCTAATAAAGATAATATTAAAATTAAAATTGTAATTATATAAAATAATATCATATATGCACCTACTATCTAAATTTATTATAACAAAAAGAAACACAATATTCAATTGCTATGATATACTTTATATAGGAGGCATTATGAATATTAAAATAGGAGTTTCTGCAAGGCATATGCACATAACAAAAGAAGATTTGGAATATTTCTTTGGTGAAGGTTTTGAACTAGAACCAGATAAATATTTATCACAAGAAGGAGAATATGCTTCTAAGACTAAATTAAAAGTTAAAGGTCCAAAAGGAGAATTAACTGTTAGAATACTGGGACCTATAAGAGAATATACGCAAATTGAAATAAGTAAAACAGATGCATTTACTATAGGCGTTAACCCTCCTGTAAGAAATTCTGGAGATTTAGAGGGTTCTCATCCTATAATATTAACAGATGGTTCAAAAGAGTTATATAAAGATAAGGGATGCATAATTGCAACTCGTCACATTCACTTAAGTAATGAAGAATTAATAAAATATAATTTTACTGAAGGAGAATTAGTAAAAGTTAAAGTAGGTGGAGAAAAAGGCGGTATATTATATAATGTTCATGTAAAGGCAGAAGATACATTTTCTTTAGAGTTGCATATAGATACTGATGATGCGAACGCTAATTTAATTAATAATGGAGATATAGGAGAAATTATAAGATGAATGAATTTAAAACTTGTAATATTTGTAAAGGTTTTGATGGGAATTTATTGGCTGAAAAATTAAAGGAAATAGATCCAAATGCAATAATTGATGTTAAATGTCAAAGTATGTGTGCTATTGGAGCTAAGAGACCTTTTGTAATAGTAAATGGGATTCCTTTAATCGATGATAATATAGATTCTTTAATAGTAAAAGTTAAAAATATGATGAGGAATTGAGAAATCAATTCTTTTTAATGAGGGTTTATGTGGAAAATAGGAAATGTAGAAATTAGCAATAAAGTTGTGCTTGCGCCAATGGCGGGAGTATGTAATAGTGCATTTAGAAGAATAATCAAAGAAATGGGATGCGGTTTAATATATGCGGAAATGATTAACAATAAAGCGCTTGTTTTTAATAATAAAAAAACTAATGATATGCTTTTTATGACTGATTTTGAAAGACCTATTGTTCAACAAATATTTGGAAGTGATAAAGAGTCTTTTGCAGAAGCCGCAAAAATAGTGTATGAAAAAATGAAACCAGATATTATAGATATTAATATGGGGTGTCCAGTTCCAAAGGTTGCGCTTAGAGCTCAAGCTGGAGCCGCATTATTAAAAGATATTGATAAGATATATGATATTGTGTCATCTGTAGTAAAAAGTGTTCCTGTACCAGTAACAGTAAAAATAAGAAGTGGTTGGGATAATAAGAGCATTAATGCTATTGAAGTTGCAAAAACTTGTGAAAAAGCTGGAGCAAGCGCTATATGTGTTCACCCTAGAACCAGAAGTCAAGGCTATGAAGGGTTTTCAAATTGGAATATTATAAAAGAAGTAAAAGATAGTGTATCAATACCTGTTATAGGTAATGGAGATATAAAGACATTTGAAGATGCTTATAAAATGTTAGAAGAAACAAAATGTGATGCAATAATGATAGGAAGAGGAGCGCTTGGTAATCCATGGTTGATAAAAGAAATTTTAAATATGAAAAAGGAAATAGTAACCAATAAAGACAAACTAAATATGTGTTTAAAACATTTTGAATATTTATTAGAAATAAAAAGTGAGAAACTATCTTTATTAGAAATTAGAACGCATGTTGGTTGGTATATAAAAGGAATTCCAAATGGAAATCAAATAAAAAAAGAAATTTATATGGTTAAAAATAAAAAAGAATTTTATGACTTAATTCATAAATATTTACTTAATTAATAAATTAGTATAAAATGTATATAGGGAGTCGTTATGGAAGAATTGACAGAACAAGAACTTGTAAGAAGAGATAAAATGAATAAATTGATTCAAAAGGGAATTGAACCTTTTGGTTGCGCTTATGAAATAACTCATAATTCTAAAGAAATAAAAGAAAATTATGAGGTTTTTAGTAATGAGGAATTAGAGGAAAAAAATATAAAAGTATCTATTGCTGGAAGAATAATGACAAAAAGAATAAAAGGTAAAGCCGGATTTATGCATATTCAAGATAAGTTTGGTCAAATACAAATATATTTAAAAATTGACAATATCGGAGAAGAAAGCTATGAATTGTTTGATGATGCAGATATTGGAGATATAGTTGGTATTAAAGGAAGTGTTTTTAGAACTCATATGGGAGAGTTAAGTATAAAAGCTTATGAATATACTCATTTGGTTAAGGCATTGAAACCATTACCTGAGAAATTTCATGGATTAATAGATATTGAAGAAAGATTTAGAAAAAAATATTTAGACTTAATTATGAATGAGGATTCAAGAAAAATAGCGTTTATAAGACCAAAAGTAATAAGAAGTATTCAAAATTATTTGGATTCAAATGGATATGTTGAAGTTGAAACTCCAATACTTGCTAATGTATCTAGTGGAGCAACTGCAAAACCATTTGTTACTCACCATAATACTTTAGATCAAGATATGTATTTAAGAATTGCAACTGAAATTCCTTTGAAAAAACTTATTGTAGGAGGAATGGATGCTGTATATGAAATAGGAAGACTATTTAGAAATGAAGGAATGGATAGAAACCATAATCCTGAATTCACTTCAGTTGAAATATATAAAGCTTATAGTGATTTATCTGGAATGATGAATTTATGTGAAAATCTTATAAAGAAAGTACTTATGGATATAAATGGTTCATATGAATTAGAATGGAAAGGGCATTTATTAGATTTTTCAAAACCATTTAAAAGAATAAGTATGGTAGATATAATAAGAGAAAATACAGGAATAGATTTCTTAAAAATAAAAGATTTAAATGAAGCAGTTAAAATTGCAAAAGAACATGATATAATTATAGAGAAGCATTTTAAGATTGGACATATTATCAATGAGTTTTTTGAAAAATATTGTGAAGACAAATTGATTGAACCAACGTTCTTATATGGACATCCAATAGAAATAACTACACTCGCTAAAAAATCTAAAGATCCAAGATTTACTGAAAGATTTGAATTGTTTATATGTGGATCCGAGTATGGAAACGCATATAGTGAATTGAATGATCCGATAGACCAAAGAGAGAGATTAGAAGTTCAAATTAAAGAAAAAGAACTTGGAAATGAAGAAGCTGAAGGAATAGATTTTGATTTCCTAAATGCTTTAGAACATGGTATGCCACCAACTGGTGGAATTGGTATTGGTATTGACAGATTAGTAATGTTAGTTACAAAGTCTGAAAATATAAGGGAAATAATTTTGTTCCCACATATGAAAAACAAAAAAATAGGAGGAGAGTAATATGAAAAACAAAAAATTAGTAAAATCATTAATGTTAATTTTGTTAATAGTGATAGGATTAACTTGGTTGATACCTGGAACTATAACAAATCAAGAGACAGGAGCATTAGAGTTAAGCTTATTAAAACCTCAAGGATTATTAAGTGTTTTTGGATCATTTGATATTTCTGCACAATATTTTTTCCAAAATTCATTAATAGTTTTATTTGTAGGAATATTTTATGGAGTAATAAATAAAACTGGAGCTTATAAAGAATTGATAGAAAAAATTGCATCAAAACTAAAGAAAAAGAAAGAATTGTTTTTAGTATTGACAATAATATTCTTTATATTATTTACAGCATTAACTAATGTATATTTCTTAATGTTCTTATTTGTTCCTTTCTTTATGAGTATTCTAAGAGAAATGGGATATAACAAGAATGTATTATTGTTATCTACTGTAGGTTCAGTTTTAATAGGGTTTAGTTCTCAAATAATGAATAGTATGTTTGTAAAAACTGTTGCAGCAGAAGGTAACCCTTATTTATGGGTTAAAATTGGAGTATTGTTAATATATATGGCATTAACAGTATTATATGCTCTTAAATTTTCAAAAGAAAAAGAAAAGGAAGAAGAATTTTTTGAATTATCAAAAAGAACTGGTAAGAATATAAATACTAAACCATTTATGCTTAAAATAGTATTAATTGTATTTTTTATATTTTTCTTACTAGGATTTGTACCTTGGAATTTACCGTTTTTATCTACTATGCATACTTCTATAATGAATTTAAAAATTGGTCAATTTGCAATATTTGGTAACATCTTTGGAACCTTTAACCAATTTGGTTCTTGGTGGACAAGCGAATTATATACAATAATTATTTCAACTATAATTTTATTGGCATTCTTATATAAGTTGTCATTTGATGAATTTATAGATGGTGTTGTTGAAGGTATAAAGAAGTTTATGGTGCCAGCATTCTTAGTAGGATTAATGACATTAGTAACTATATTTGCAATTAACTCAGGATTTGTTGGAACTATATTAAAGTTTATAGTATCTTCAGGTAATGCGGCTTTGATTGCATTAGGAAATATGATTACTAATCCAATAATTGCTGATCCATTTTATATTTCTAATTATTCTATGACAATGGTATTATCTGCAATAAATAGTCCAAATCCACAACAAATTGCATATATTACACAAGTAATGTATGGAGCAGTTATGTTGTTGATTCCAACTAGTTCAATAATGATTGCAGGTTTAGCATTTACTGAAAAAGATTATAAGAGTTGGTTTAAGTATATTTGGAAATTTGCACTTGTTTTAATTGCATTAGCATTTATTGCAATTATAATTACAACTTTGATTAAATAATTATTAAAGAATTGAATATTTTGTATGTTAATAGTGCTACATTGTATTTTCAATTCTTTTTTATTTGTGATAAAATATATTGAGAGGTTAATATGAAGTTATATAATACTTTGACAAAACAAATTGAAGAATTTATACCTAATGAAAAAGGTATAGTAAAAATGTATACTTGCGGTCCAACAGTGTATCATTTTGCGCATATTGGAAATCTTAGAACCTATATTTTTGAAGACATTTTAGAAAAATCATTAACATATCTTGGATATAAAGTTGATAGGGTAATGAATATTACTGATGTTGGTCATCTTCAAAGTGATGGAGATGTAGGTGAAGATAAAATGTTGATTGGCGCTAAAAGAGAAGGAAAAACAGTATATGAAATTGCAGATTTTTATACAAATGCTTTTTTTGATGATGCTCAAAAATTAAATATAAAAAAACCAAATATAATAAAAAAAGCATCAGATCAAATTGAACACTATATAAAAATTATTACTGATTTGATTAACAAAGATTATGCATATATTTCTAATGGGAATGTTTATTTTGATATTAGCAAAGCTAAAGATTATTATAAATTATCTGGAAAAAAGGAAGAAGAGTTAATAATTGGCGCTAGAGATGATGTTACTATCGATGAATCAAAAAGAAATCCATTTGATTTTGTTTTGTGGTTTACCAAATCGAAATTTGAAAATCAAGCTATGATCTGGGATTCACCTTGGGGAAGAGGATATCCTGGTTGGCATATAGAATGTTCTACTATAGCAAGCACTACTCTTGGAGAGTATTTAGATATTCATTGTGGAGGGGTTGATAACATCTTTCCACATCATACAAATGAAATAGCGCAAAGTGAAGCATATTTAGGACACAAATGGTGTAATTATTGGATACATGGTGAACATTTAAATGATATTAGTGGTAAAATGGCTAAGTCTAAAGGAGAATTTCTTACTATTAGCTTATTAATTAATAAAGGATACAATCCTTTAGCGTATAGGTTTATGTGTTTGCAATCTCATTATAGGAAACAGCTATTATTTACTTATGAATCCCTTGATATAGCTTCTCAATCATATAATAAATTAAAATCTAAAATAAATAGTTTAAAAAAAGAAGCTACTAATTTAAATTTAGAAGTTATTGATATGTATAAAAATAAATTTAAAGAAGCTCTTGAAGATAATTTAAATACTTCTAATGCTTTAACTGTTTTGTTTGATGTATTAAAAGATGAAGTGTTAGATGATTATAATAAATTAGTTATAATTGAAGATTTTGATAGGGTATTATCGTTAGATTTAACTTTAAAAGATAACAATATTCCTAAAGAAATAGAAGATTTAGTAAATGAAAGAAATATTGCAAAAACTAATAAAGATTTTAGTAAATCTGATGAAATAAGAGATAAATTATTGAGTATGGGTTATACTATAAAAGATACTAGAGATGGAACAATTGTAGAAAGGAGATAATATGGATTTAATATATGTACTAATTCCTTTAGTTTTGGTATTTTTATCAAAAAACTATATTAAATCGACATATTCTTTATATGATTCTGTAAAAAGTAGAAAAAATATGAGTGGATTTAATGCTGCTAAAACAATTGCGGATAAAAATAAATTAAATATTAAAATTGAAAAAACTAGCGGGTATTTAACGGATCATTTTGATCCAAAATTAAAAGTTGTAAGATTATCTACTAATGTTTATGATAAATCTTCTATTGCGTCTATTGCTATAGCAGCTCATGAATGTGGTCATGTAATTCAACATAAAGAAGGATATTTTCTTTTAAGATTAAGATCATTTTTAGCGCCTATTGTATCTTTAACATCTACTATTGGTTATATGCTTATTGCTATTGGAGCATTAGCTTCAATATCTAATCAAATATTAATAGGAATTATAATAATGGGTGCATCTTTATTATTTCAACTAGTAACTTTACCAGTTGAATTTGATGCATCAAAAAAAGCAAAGAAAATTTTATTAAAAGAAAACATAATAACAGTAGAAGAATTACCTGGTGTTAATAAAATGCTTCAATCGGCAGCTTTTACATATGTAGCTTCATTTTTGACTTCTTTAACTTATTTATTAAGGTTTTTAAGTATGTATAGAAGAAAATAATGTAAAGATTAATTATTATTGGTCTTATAAAACATTTATTTGTTATAATTATATAGAATAAAGAGGGAATTATGATTAGATTGACAGTTAATAATAATGATTATGAATTTGAGAAAGGAATTTCTCTTTTTGAAGTAAGTAAAAAATTTGCTGATGATTTTAAATATGAGATAATTGTAGGTCAAGTTGATGGAGAATTGCATGATTTAAATTATAAATTAGATAATGATTCTAATTTGAAGTTTTATGATCTTTCTTCTCATATTGGAAACAAAGTATATGAAAGAGGCTTATTATTTTTATTAATTAAAGCAATTAAAGAATTATATGGATATAATATAAGAGCGTGTCATTCTATTGATAAGGGAATATTTTGTGAAATATTAGATGGTTCGGTTTTAAAAGAACAAATACCAAAGATTAAAGAGCAAATAGATAAATATGTTAATTCAAATATACCTTTTATTAAAGGTACATATAGTAAAGAAGATTCAATTAATTATTTTAATAAAGTGGGAAGACTTGATAAAATTGAATCATTAAAGTATGTAGTAAAAGATAATTTAGTTTTATACAAATTTATAGATATATTAGATTATTTTTATGGAGTAATGCCTATTAATTCATCTTATATTAAATTTTTTGATATTCATTATTTAGATGATAATAGTTTTGTTTTGTTATTACCTAATATTTATATAGGCGGAGAAATTAAACCTTATTCTCATTATGAAGGGGTATTTAATTCATTTAGGTCTTTTTCAAATTGGGCAGAAAAACAAGGAATAGTAAATGTTCATGATTTAAATAAAGAAATATCTTTTGGTAGGATTCAAGATTTAATTTATATGAATGAAACAAATCAAAATATGAGATTATATAGAATTGCAGAACAAATTAAATCAAAAGAAGAAATTAAATTAGTTTTAATCGCAGGCCCTTCTTCTTCAGGAAAAACTACAACTTCAAAAAAGCTTGCTATTTATTTAAAAAGTATGGGATTAAAACCACAACCATTATCTGTTGATGATTATTTCAAAGAAAGAGAAAATAGCCCAAAAGATAAAGAAGGTAAATATGATTTTGAATGTGTTGAAGCTATAGATATAGATTTATTTAATGATCATTTAAAAAAGATATTGAATAATGAGGAAGTACTTATTCCAACTTTTAATTTTGTAGAAGGTAAAAAAGAATATAAAAATAAAATAAAATTAGATAAAAATGGTATACTTATTATAGAAGGATTGCATGCGTTAAACGATATCTTAACTTCATCAATTGAAAATAAGCATAAATTTAAAATTTATATATCTCCATTAAGTACATTAGGAATTGATAATTCTAATAGAGTATCAACGACAGATTTAAGATTATTAAGAAGAATGGTTAGAGATAATATGAATAGAGGTTATAATGCTTCAAAAACATTGGAGAGTTGGCCTAGTGTAAGAAAAGGTGAAGAAAAATACGTATTTCCATTTCAAAATAATAATGATGTAGTATTTAATACATCTCTATTATATGAGTTTGGAGTATTAAAGACATATGCAGAACCTTTGTTATTCTCTGTAGATAGAGAGGATAAAAATTATAATGAAGCAATAAGATTGATTAATTTGATAATGATGGTATTACCAATCTCTGGAGTGGAAATACCTAATGATTCAATATTAAGAGAATTTATTGGAAACAGTTATTTTAGATAGGAGGGATTATTATGGCTGTGAAAATTGCGATTAATGGATTTGGAAGGATAGGAAGGTTGGCATTTAGAAGAATGTTTGAAGATAGTGACTTTGAAATAGTTGCTATAAACGATTTAACTGCTGCAGCAACTTTAGCTCATTTACTTAAATATGATACTGTTCAAGGAAGGTATAAAGAAAACTCTATAACTTCTACTGATTCATCAATAATAGTAGATGGAAAAGAAATTAAAGTATATTCTGAAAAAGAACCAACAAATTTACCATGGGGAGAATTGGGAGTAGATATAGTATTTGAATGTACTGGAATCTTTACTTCAACTGAACAATGTAATTATCATATTCAAGCTGGTGCTAAGAGAGTAATTTTGTCTGCGCCTGGAAAAGATGAGGATATGAAAACTGTAGTATATAATGTTAATCATGATATTCTTGATGGAACTGAAAAAGTAATATCTGCAGCAAGTTGTACAACAAATTGTTTAGCGCCTATGACAAAAGTAATGAATGATACTTTTGGCATTCAATATGGAATGATGACCACTATTCATGCGTATACTAATGATCAAAACACTTTAGATGCTCCTCATAAAAAAAATTTAAGAAGAGCAAGAGCTGCCGCTGAAAACATTATACCTAATTCAACTGGTGCTGCTAAAGCAATAGGATTAGTAATTCCAGAATTAAATGGTTTATTAGATGGTGGAGCTCAAAGAGTGCCTGTTCCAACAGGATCGCTTACTGAGTTAACTTGTATTCTTTCAAGAGAAGTAACAAAAGATGAAATTAATCAAACTATGAAAGCTGCTTCAAGTGAAACGTTTGGATATACTGAGGACGAAATAGTATCATCTGATGTAATTGGTACAACTGTTGGATCTTTATTTGATGCTACTCAAACTAAGGTATTAAAAACACCAAAAGGTCAAATGGTTAAAGTAGTATCTTGGTATGATAACGAAATGGGTTATACTTGCCAAATGATTAGACTTGCTAAGTATATTAATAAATTTAATAATTAAGTAGATTATATATCTACTTTTTTTTATTAACATACTCATGTTTGTTTGGTATAATATATATGGAGGTTATATGAAAAAAACAATAGTTGATTTTTCTTTAAATGGAAAAAAGGTAATAATTAGGTGCGATTTAAACGTTCCTATGGAAAATGGAGTCATAACTGATGAAACAAGAATAGTAGAAAGTTTAGAGACAATTAAATTTGCATCTTCTGCTGGAGCAAGAATAATTATAATGTCTCATTTAGGAAGAGTAAAAACAGAAGAGGACAAAAAAACTAACTCTTTATTGCCTGTTGCAAAAAGGTTAAGTGAATTGTTAAATAAGGAAGTAAAATTTATTCCAAGCACTAGAGGAATGGAATTAGAGATTGCAATTAATGCTTTAGAAAGCGGTAACATTTTAATGATGGAAAACACAAGATTTGAAGATTTAGATGGAGAAAAAGAAAGTAAATGTGATGAAGAATTGAGTAAATATTGGGCTTCTTTAGGAGAAATATTTATTAATGATGCATTTGGTACTGCTCATAGAAAACATGCTTCTAATGTTGGTATAGCTAGTATATTACCAAATGGAATTGGGTTTTTAATTAAGAAAGAGTTGGATACGTTGGGTTCTGCAATTAACAATCCAAAAAGACCTCTTGTAATTATTTTGGGAGGAAAAAAAGTTGCGGATAAACTTGCTGTAATTGAGCATGCAGTTAAAATAGCGGATCATGTATTAATTGGTGGAGGAATGTCTTATACGTTCTTCAAAGCATTAGGTTACAACATTGGAGCATCAGTAGTAGATGATGCTAGTTTAGATTTTTGTAAAAGAATTTATGAAGAAAATAAAGATAAAATCATTTTACCAATTGACATAGTTGTAGGGACTTCGTTTACAAATGAAACTAATTCTAGATTGGTAGATATTAAAAATATTGGGAATTATGATATGGGTCTTGATATTGGAGTTGGTACTATTAATATTTTCAAAAAAATTCTATTAGATGCCAAAACAGTAATATGGAATGGACCGGTTGGTGTATTTGAGTTAGAAAAATTTTCAACAGGTACAAGAAAAGTTTGCGAAATACTTGCTAGTATAAATGCAAACGTAATAATTGGAGGAGGAGACTCTGCTGCAGCAGTAACTAAGTTTGGGTTCAAAAATAAATATTCTCATATTTCAACTGGTGGAGGAGCATCTCTTGAGATGTTAGAAGGCAAAGAACTTCCTGGAATTGCAATTATATCGGAGAAATAATATGAAAAAAATTATAGTTGCTAATCTTAAGATGAATTTTGGTTTAGATGAAGCTATTAATTATAAGAATAGTATAAATGAAAAATTTGACAATTTAATAGTGTGCCCCCCATATATATATTTAAGAGATATGATAAGTGATAATTATATAATTGGTTCTCAAGATGGTTATTACATAGATAAAGGAGCATATACTGGAGAGATATCTTTTAATCAACTTAATAGTATTGGAGTAAAATATTCAATAATCGGTCACAGTGAAAGAAGACATAAATTGTTTGAAGATAACAAAATTGTAAAAGATAAGTATGTTGCGTGTTTAAATAATAATATTACCCCAATATTATGTGTTGGAGAAACTTTAGAAGAAAGACAAAATAATAAAACACTTGAAATAATAAGATTTCAACTTGAAAGTATATTCAAAGATTATAAAATTGAGAATGTTATCATTGCGTATGAACCGGTTTGGGCAATAGGAACAAATGTTACACCCACTTTAATTGAGATAGAAGAAGTTCATCAAAATATTAAAAATATAATGAATGAATTAAATATAGAAACAAAAATATTGTATGGAGGAAGTGTTAATATTAATAATATAGAAACTTTCTCAAAATCTAATTATATAGATGGATTCTTAATTGGTTCTGCTTCGTTAGATCCAAATAATTTAATGAAAATGATAAAAATAACAATGTAAATAGGAATGTATAATAACAAAATTCCTATTTTATTATGGTCTTAATTGTGTTATAAAAAATATAGTAGGTGATAGTATGCGTGAGTTTTATGGTGATATGAAACAAAGTATTTTTGAATTCTCAATTTACAGTAATATTATTACTGTTTTAGATATAAATAAACTTAAAACGTATAAGGAGGCTCCTCCAGAATATAAAAAAGATTTTGATGATAGCATTTTGGGCGGAAGAACTATGAGTGTTTCTAAATCAAAAACAAAAAGATTAGAATCTCCTTTTGCTGGTTCTTCTGAATTTGGTGGAGAGCAAGAAATAACTCAAATATTTGATTTGTCAAAAAATATAGAAGAAACAAACAATATCAAACAAGAAAACAATAGTCCTTATTATTATAAGCCTAGTTATATAGATCCAATTGATAGTTTTATCGCTTAAAGATGTAGTTTACTACATTTTTTTTGAGGTTATATGATTAAATTGTTAATTATTGAACAAAAAAATATGATTAAAAAGTTAAGTTTGTATTTTGAAAAAAATAAAGATTTTTTTCTAAGCTTTATTATTGATGATGGTTTGATTGGATTAAATTATATAATAAATAACATGAATAAATATGATGTCGTTATTATGGATATGGTAATTAAAAATAAAGACGGAATAAGTATATTAAAAGAAATGGATAATAGAAATATTTATAAACCAGTAATAATAAGTACCAGCTTTTATTCTGAAAGTGTTATTAATGAAGCTTCAAATTATAATGTTTGTGCTTATTTATTGAAACCTTATGATATTAAAGATTTGGAAAACAAAATAAAAGAAACTTTAAAAAAAGAAAAATGCTATAAAGTATTAAACGAAAATATAATTAAAATATTACATGGTTTAGGTATTCCTTCTTGTTATAAAGGATATAAATATTTAAAAGAAGCTATAAACATTTGTTGTAAAAAAACGGAATATTTAATAACAAAAGATATATATAGTGAATTAGCAAATAAACATAATGTAAGTGTTTCTTCAATAGAAAGAGCAATTAGTAGAGTTATTGAGGTTGGTTTTAATAGAAATGATTGTGATTTTGTTGAAGAAGTGTTTGGGAATACAATTAATTTTGATAGAGGGAGCCCAACCAATTTGGAATTTATTGATACTGTTGTAGAAAGACTAAATATAATTAAATAACATATGATATAATTATAATGGTGATGAATATGAATAAAGTAATGCTTATAATATTAGATGGTGTTGGTTATAGAGAAGAAGAATATGGAAATGCTTTTAAACAAGCAAATACTCCAAATCTTGATTATTTATATAATGAATATCCTCATTGTTTAATTGATGCTTCTGAAAGACATGTAGGTTTACCTGATGGTCAGATGGGCAATAGTGAAGTTGGTCACATGAATATTGGAGCTGGTAGAATTGTATTCCAACAACTTCAATTAATTAATGAATCAATTTCTAATGGATCTTTTTATAATAATAAGAAAATAATAGATGTTATTAATCATTCTAAAAATAATGATTCTAAACTTCATATTATGGGTTTGATTAGTGATGGTGGAGTTCATTCTCATATTGAACATTTTAAAGCATTATTAAAAATGGCAAAAGATAATAATGTAAATAAATTATATTTTCATTTAATTACTGATGGAAGAGATACTTTGCCTGATTCTGCTTATAAATATATTGAAGAGATAGAAAAAGAATTAAATGGTTTTGGAAGAATAGCAACTATATCCGGAAGATATTATGCTATGGATAGAGATAATAACTTTGATAGAGTAAAAAAATATTATGATGCTGTAATCAATAATGTTGGAGAACATTATAATAGTTCTAAAGAATTAATTGACAATAATTATAATAAAAAAATATTTGATGAATTCATTAATCCAGGTATTCTGGATTCAAACGGAATAATAGAAGAAAATGATGGAATAATTTGGGCAAATTATAGACCCGATAGAGCATGGGAAATATTATCTTCTATAACTAATAATGAATTTGAAAAATTTGAAAAAAAGAAGTTTAATAATATAAAGCTTGTTACAATGATGCCGGTAGCTGATTCTGTTATTAATGAATATGCTTTTAAATTGGATAAATTGGATAATACTTTTGGGGAGTATATAGCGAGATTTGGTTTAAAACAACTTAGAATAGCAGAGACAGAAAAATACGCTCATGTTACATATTTTTTTGATGGAGGAATTGAAAAACAAATTCCTAATTGTGATAGGGTTTTAATCAATAGCCCTAAAGTAGCAACTTATGATTTAAAACCCGAAATGAGTTCCTATGAAATAACAAGGAAATTATTAGAAATAATGGATAAATATGATGTAGTAATACTTAATTTTGCAAATGGAGATATGGTTGGTCATACAGGAGTTATAGAGGCCGCTATTAAAGCAATGGAAGCTATTGATTATAATATGGGTTTAATATATGAGAAAGCAAAACAATTTGGATTTACTTTGTTAGTTACTGCGGATCATGGAAATTGTGAAGAGATGTTAGATGTTAATGGAACTGTATTAACTGCACATTCTTTAAATAAAGTTCCATTAATTATAACTGATAAAAAATATTCTTTAGTAAATGGAAAGTTAGGGGACCTAGCGCCTACTATGTTAAAAATTTTAAATATTGAAAAGCCTGAAGAAATGACGGGAGATTCATTGATAAATATTGAATAAATGTTAATTATGTTATAGAATATAATTAAAGGAGGGCATATGTATTATCAAAATTATAATAATTATGGCGGAAATTCTTTTGCACAAGGTTGGATGATTGCATCTTTGATATTAGCAATAGTAGGAGGTATAGTAACTTTATTATTTTTTCTTAAAAAATCAGGTAAAGAAAAAAATAATAAGAAGTTAAAACTACTATATAATTTTCTAAATTTTGATTTTCTAACATTGGAATACATAGTTAAATTCTTATATGTTACAGTTACGATTTATATAGTATTAAGTTCATTTAGTTACATATCTTATAGTTTCGTATACTTCTTAATGTATTTGATACTTGGAGTTTTATTTGCAAGAATCATATTTGAACTAATAATGCTAGCTATAAAAATATGCAACAATACAACTGAAATCAATCAAAAATTAAAAAAATAACAAAATATATAAATAAATGCAATTAAGGTATTGCATTTATTTTTTTGTTTTGATATACTTATTTAGCAAGTTGTGGCTTAGATGCGTAAGGTTGCTGATACACCAGGCAAAGTTGTCTATATGTATTGGGTTATTTATGCGGAGCAAGTTTATACAATTGATATAAGCGAAGGGAGGATAAGATGGCAAATCGAATCAGAATTAAACTTAAGGCTTACGATCACAGAGTATTAGATCAAGCAGCAGGAAGAATCGTTGAAGCTGTTAAGAGAACTGGTGGGGACATAAGTGGACCAATTCCACTACCTACTGAAATTCAAAAGTACACTATATTGAGGGCTGTTCACAAATATAAAGATTCTCGTGAACAATTTGAAATGCGTACTCATAAAAGATTGATAGACATCAACAATCCTAGTAAGGAAACTGTCGAGACATTGACAAGATTAGACTTACCTAGTGGCGTTGACATAGAAATTAAATAGGAGGAAAAATGAAAAAAGGAATCTTAGGAAAAAAAGAGGGAATGACTTCGGTTTTTACTAAAAATGGTATTTTGGTTCCTGTTACAGTAATAAGTGTAGAACCTAATGTTGTAATGCAAATAAAGAGCGTTGAAAAAGATGGATATGATGCAATACAAATGGGTTATGGAAACAAAAGAGAAAAAATAAGTAATAAACCTGAAATGGGCCATGCAAAAAAAGCAAATACTACACCTAAGCGCTTCTTAAAAGAAATTAGGGGTGTAGATGTATCTAATTATCAAGTTGGACAAGAAATAAAAGCAAATTTATTTGAAGCTGGAGAAGTTGTAGATGTAACTGGAGTTAGTAAAGGTAAGGGCTTCCAAGGTGTTATAAAAAGATATAATCAAACTAGAGGTCCTATGGGACATGGTTCTCAATATCACAGAGGTGTTGGATCTTTAGGATCAAGATTACCAATGCACGTATTAAAAGGTAAAAAATTGCCTGGTCATATGGGATTTGAAACTGTTACTATTCAAAATTTAGAAATAGTTGAAGTTGATACTGAAAACAATTTATTGTTGGTTAAAGGAAATGTTCCTGGACCAAAAAAATCTATGATAATAATTAGATCATCAGTAAAAAATCCTGATGAAATAAGAGAGACACTTGATTTAATTAAATACAATAATGAAGAGTTATTAGAAGAAAACAATGAAACACAAGAAAATGTTGAAGTTGTAGAAGAATCATCACAAGGAATAGAGCAATAGTAAAATATTGATTGTGATGGAAGGAGGAAGAATGTCTAAAGTGGCACTTTTAAATTTAAAAGGCGAAAAAGTTAAAGATATAAATTTAGATGATACCGTTTGGGGAATAGAACCAAATGATACCGTTATATATGATGCTATAGTTTTAGCTAGAGCATCTCAAAGACAAGGTTCTCACGATACTAAGACAAGAGCTGAAGTTCGTGGTGGTGGAAAAAAACCTTGGAAACAAAAAGGCACAGGAAATGCTAGACAAGGATCTATTAGAAGCCCTCAATGGAGAGGTGGAGGAATAGTTTTTGGACCTACACCAAATGTAAATTATACTAAAAAACAAAATAAGAAAGAAAGAAGATTGGCTTTAAAATCAATGCTTTCATATAAAGCAATAAATAGTGATTTACTTGCAATTGAAAATCTATTAATTAGTAATAATAAAACAAAATCATTTTTAAATATTATGAAAGATTTAAAACTAGATTCTTCTACATTATTTGTAACAAATGAATTAACTGAAGAGTTGTTATTATCTACACGTAATGTAAAAGGAGTAAAAGTTATTAATTATAGTGAGTTAAATGTATTAGATTTAGCAAGTTATGATAAGTTAGTTGCAACTGAAGAAGCAATTAAAAAGGTTGAGGAGGTGCTTGTATAATGTCAGAGTATAGAGATTTAATTAAAGCACCAATAATTACTGAAAAAAGTGCATCTATCGCAAGTAATGATAGAAAATATGTTTTTGAAGTAGATTCAAAAGCAAATAAAACTCAAATTAAACAAGCAATCGAGAAAATATTTAAAGTTAAAGTTGAAAAAGTAAATACAATAAATGTTGTTCCAAAGAAAAAAAGAGTTGGTCGTTATTCTGGATTTACTAATCATTATAAGAAAGCAGTAATAACTTTAGCTCCAAATAATAAGATTGATTTATAAAGGAGGATATTAACATGCCGATAAAAACATATAGACCACTTACAAATGCAAGTAGAAATATGAATACATTGATTAATTCTGATTTAACAAAAAAAGCTCCTGAAAAAAGATTAACTAAAACAATAGTTAAAACTGGAGGAAGAAATAATCAAGGAAAAATTACTGTAAGACATCGTGGCGGTGGTGCAAAAAGAAGATATCGTATTATAGATTTCAAAAGAAACAAATATGATGTAGAAGGAACTGTTACTGCTCTTGAATATGATCCTAATAGGACATGTAATATAGCTTTAATAACTTATATTGATGGAGAAAAAAGATATATTTTAGCGCCATTAGATTTAAAAGTTGGAGATAAAGTAATTAGTTCAAATAATGCTGATATTAAAATTGGAAATTCATTACCAATTGAAAATATCGCGGTTGGTACATATATACATAATATAGAATTAAAACCATTAAAGGGAGGACAATTAGCAAGAAGTGCTGGTTCAAGTGCTCAAATTCTTGGTAGAGAAGGAAATTATGTATTAGTAAGATTAAAAAGTGGTGAAACAAGAAAAATATTAGGATCTTGTAGAGCTACAGTTGGTATAGTTGGAAATCAAGATAGAGAGTTATTAAAACTTGGAAAAGCTGGACGTAAACGTCATATGGGAATAAGACCAACGGTTCGTGGATCAGTAATGAATCCAAATGATCACCCTCATGGTGGTGGAGAAGGTAAATCTCCAGTTGGTAGAAGTGGTCCAATGACTCCTTGGGGTAAACCAGCACTTGGTTATAAAACTAGAAAAAAGAAAAAAACTACTAGCAAGTTTATAGTAAAACGTCGTGGAAAATAGAAAGGATAGATAATAATGGCAAGAAGTTTAAAAAAGAAACCATATGTATTTGATAGATTATTAAAAAAGGTTCAAGAAATGAATAATAATGGAAAAAAAGAAGTCGTAAAGACTTGGTCACGTCGTTCAACTATTTTTCCTGATTTTATTGGACATACTTTCGCAGTTCACAATGGTAAAGAATTCATTCCAGTATATGTTACTGAAGATATGGTAGGACATAAACTTGGTGAATTTTCTATGACTCGTAAATTCACTGGTCATACTGGAGAAAAGAAAGAAAAATAATTCTTTAAGGGAGGAAACTAAATATGGAAGTTAAAGCAGTAGCAAAAGATGTTAGAATTTCTGCGGATAAAGCTCGTTTAGTTATGAATTTGATTCGTGGTAAAGATGTAGTAGGTGCTCATGCAATATTAAGTAATTTGAACAATAAAGCTTCAAAAGTAATTATTAAAGTGCTTGATTCTGCTAAAGCAAATGCATTAAATAACCATAAATTAAATGAAGAAAAGTTATATGTTTCAAAAGCATATGTAGATGAAGGATCCATTATAAAAAGAGGAATGTTTGATTCAAGAGGTCATATCGGAAGAAATGATCACAGAACAAGTCATTTAACTGTAATGGTTTCGGAAAGAGACTAAGGAGGTGTAATCGTGGGACAAAAAGTTAGTCCAATTGCATTTAGAACTGGAATTAATAAGGATTGGAATGCAAAATGGTATGCATCAAATAAAGATTTTAAAAAATATTTGGAAAACGATAGTAAAATTCGTAAGTTTTTAGATAAAAAACTTGCTAATTCATCTGTTTCAAATGTAGTAATTGAAAGAAATAAAAAGAATACTGAAGTTACTATATATACCGCTAAACCTGGTGTAATCATAGGTCACGGTGGAGAAGAAATAGAAAAATTAAAAAAAGATTTATCTAAATTGGTAGATGAAAATATACAAATATCTATCGTTGAAATAAAAAATCCTGATTTACATGCAAAAATTGTAGCGGATAGTATTGCTAATCAAATAGAAAATAGAGCATCATTCCGTGTTGCGCAAAAACGTGCAATTAGAAACACAATGAAAGCTGGAGCTTTAGGAATTAAAACTAAAGTATCAGGTAGATTAGGTGGAGCTGAAATGGCTCGTAGTGAAGGTTATTCAGAAGGAACTACTCCTCTTCATACTATAAGAGCAGATATTGATTATGCAACTAGTGAAGCTAATACAACATTTGGAAAAATTGGAGTTAAAGTTTGGATTTATAAAGGTGAAATACTTCCTACAAAGAAAAACAAGGGAGGTAATGAAAATGGCTTTGATACCAAAAAGAACTAAATATCGTAGACCTCATCGTTTATCTTATGAAGGTAAAACAAAAGGTAATAAAGAGTTAAATTTGGGAGATTATGGTCTTCAAGCTTTAGAAGGAGCTTGGATTACTCAACAACAAATAGAAGCTGCAAGAGTAGCAATGACTCGTTATATGAAACGTGGTGGAAAAGTATTTATTAATATATTCCCACATTTATCATTAACTAAAAAACCTCTTGAAACTCGTCAAGGAAAAGGAAAAGGAGCTCCAGACTCTTGGGTAGCGGTAGTAAAAGAAGGCAAAATTATGTTTGAAGTTTCTGAAGTTACGGAAAGTATTGCAAAAGAAGCTCTTCGTTTAGCAATGCACAAACTTCCTGTTAGATGTAAGTTTGTAAAGAAAGAGAGTGGTGATAATAATGAAAAATAAAGAAATAATTAAAATGACCACTGAAGAAATAATTAAAAAAATAGAAACAAATAAAGAAGAATTATTTAATTTGCGTTTTGAACAAGCAACTGGAAATCTTGAAAAACCTTCAAGAATAAAAACATTAAGAAAAGAAGTTGCAAGAATGAAGACTATACTTCGCGAACGCGAATTAGGGAAAAAATAGGAGGCCAAATGAAAAAAGTAAAACATGAAATTGTTGGTACAGTTGTTAGTACAAAGAACAATAAAACTATAACAGTTTTAGTAGAAAATTATACAAGGCATCCATTATATGGTAAACGTGTAAAAAGTTCAAAAAAATATGCTGCTCACGATGAAAGTAATAAAGCTAAAGTTGGAGATATTGTAAAAATAGTTGAAACTAGACCAATATCTAAAACTAAAAGATTTACTCTTGTTGAAATAGTAAAAGAAGCAGTAATTTTATAGCCTATAGAAACAAAGGAGGAATAAAATATGATTCAACAACAAACTCGTTTAAAAGTTGCAGATAATTCTGGTGCTCGTGAATTAATGGTAATTAGAGTGCTAGGCGGAAGCAGAGTAAAAGCTGGTGGAATTGGTGATGTAGTAGTAGGAACAGTAAAAAAAGCTACTCCTAATGGCACTGTAAAAGCTAAAAAAGTCGTAAAAGCAGTAATAGTAAGAACTAAATCTAATATAAAAAGAGAAGATGGCTCTTATATAAAGTTTGATGATAATGCATGTGTTTTAATTAAAGATGATAAAACTCCTGTTGGAACACGTGTACTAGGTCCAGTTGCTCGTGAACTTCGTGTAAAAGATTATATGAAGATAGTATCATTAGCAAATGAAGTTTTATAAGGAGGATAATATGAAATTAAAAGTAGGAGATAAAGTAATAGTAACAGCAGGTTCAAATAAAGGAAAAGTTGGAAAATTAAACAAGGTATTTTCAAAAAACAATAAAGTAATTGTTGAAGGTATCAATTTAATTAAAAAACATAAAAAACCAGGTGGAAAAGATCAAACTGGTGGAATCCTTGAATATGAAGCTCCAATTCATATTTCTAATGTAATGTTAGTAGATTCAAAAACAGGAAAAGGAACTAGAAAAAGAATTGAAGAAACTAAGGTTACTGAGAAAAAAGCATCTATAAAAAAAGAAACTAAAGTTGCTGAGAAAAAAGCACCTGTAAAAAAAGAAGAAACTAAAGTTAAAGCTCAAAAAGAAAAAAAAGTTAGTACTAAAACTAACAAAAAGAATGACAAATAGAAGGAGGGTATTATGAACCACCTAAAAGAAAAATATTTAAAAGAAATAGTTCCTAATTTAATGAAAAAATACAACTATAAATCAATTATGCAAGCACCTAAGTTAGAAAAAATTGTAATTAATATGGGAGTAGGAGATTCTAAAACTAATAGCAAATTATTAGAAGCAGCTATAAAAGATTTAGAATTAATAACTGGAGCAAAACCAATTGTAACAAAAGCAAAAAAATCAATTGCGGGTTTCTCGCTAAGAGAAGGTAATGAAATTGGATGCAAAGTTACTTTACGTGGTGAAAATATGTATGTGTTTTTAGAAAAGCTAATTAGGATTGCGTTACCAAGAGTAAGAGATTTTAGAGGTCTTTCTCCTAAATCTTTTGATGGAAGAGGTAATTACTCAATTGGACTAAAAGAGCAACTAATATTTTCTGAAATAGTATATGATAATGTTGCTAAAATACGTGGAATGGATGTTACTGTTGTTACAACAGCAAAGACAAACGATGAAGCGTTAGAGTTATTAAGTGGGTTAGGATTCCCATTTAGAAAATAGGGAGGAACTATGGCAAAGAAAAGTATAATTGTAAGATCAAAGAGACCCCAAAAGTACAAAGTACGTGAATATACTCGTTGTTCAATATGTGGAAGACCACATGCTGTAATGAGTAAATTTGGTGTATGTCGTATATGTTTTAGAGAATTAGCATATAAAGGCCAAATACCAGGCGTAAAAAAAGCAAGTTGGTAATTTGAGAGGAGGATTAAGATGATAGTAACTGATCCAATAGCTGATATGCTTACTAGAATACGTAATGCAAATCAAATGAAATATAAAGAAGTTGAAGTACCATCTTCTAAAATAAAATTAGAAATAGCTCGTATATTAAAAGACGAAGGCTTTATAGAAGATTATAAGTTGGAAGATAAAGATAATAATCAATCAATATTGATTAATCTTAAATATGGTCCTAAAAAAGAAAGAGTAATAACTGGATTAAAGAGAATTTCAAAACCCGGAATGAGAGTATATGCAAAAGTTGAAGAAATACCTACAGTTTTAAATGGTTTTGGAATTGCAATATTATCCACACCAAAAGGATTAATGACAAATAAAGAAGCAAAAAGAAATAGTTTGGGTGGAGAAGTATTGGTTTATATTTGGTAATAATTACATAGGAGGTAAATTATGAGTCGTATAGGAGATAGAAAATTGACAATACCAGAAAAAGTCAATGTTGAAGTATTAAATGATTTTATTACTGTTAAGGGTCCTAAAGGAGAATTAACTAGAAAAGTACCAAAAAATGTAATTGTTAATGTTAAGGATAATGAAGTAACAGTAGAAATTAAAAATGAAAAAGACAAAGATGCTGGTGTTCTTCAAGGAACACTAAATTCTCATATTCAAAATATGATTGAAGGTGTAACTGAAGGATATAGCAAAAAATTAGAAATTCAAGGCGTAGGATATCGTTTTCAATTACAAGGAAATAAATTAAATATCAATGCTGGCTTTTCACATCAAGTTAAACTTGATGTACCAAAAGGAATTAATGCCGAATCACCAAGTAATACTGAATTAACAATAAGTGGTATTGATAAAGAATTAGTTGGTGAATTTGCAGCAGTAGTTAGAAAAGTAAAAGAACCTGAACCTTATAAAGGAAAAGGTATAAGATATGTTGGAGAACATATTAAAATAAAAGAGGGAAAGAAAGCCTCAAAATAATTTAAAAAGGAGAGTTATTTATGATAAAAAAAATATCTCGTAATGAAGCAAGAATAGCAAGACATGAACGTATTAGAAAAAATTTATCAGGCACTAAAGAAATGCCTAGATTAAATGTATTTAAATCTAATAAACAAATTTATGTTCAAATAATCGATGATGTAGCTAGTAATACTTTAGTAAGTTCATCTTCATTAGATAAAGCTTTGAATACAAAAGGAAAAACTACTATTGAAATTGCTAAATTAGTTGGAGAAGATATTGCTAAAAAAGCAAAAAAAGCTAAGATTACAAAAGTTGTGTTTGATAGAGGTGGATACTTATATCATGGTGCAGTAAAAGCTTTAGCAGAATCTGCTCGCGAAAATGGATTGGAATTCTAAGGAGGAACAATGGATAATAAAAGAACTAGAGAACCACAAAATAAAGAATTTGAAGAATTTGTTGTATCAGTAAATCGTGTTACTAAAGTAACTAAAGCTGGTCGTCATTTTAGATTTGCAGCAACAGTAGTTGTTGGAGATAGAAAAGGAAGAGTAGGACTTGGTTCTGGAAAAGCAAATGAAGTTCAAGATGCTATTAAGAAAGCAACTCAATCAGCAAATAAAAATGTAAAAAGAATTCCTTTGGTTGATGAGAGAACAATTTCTCATGAAGCAATAGGAACTAGTGGAGCAACAAAGGTATTAATTAAACCTGCAAAAAGTGGTACTGGAATTATTGCTGGTGGACCAGTAAGAGCTGTATTAGAATTAGCGGGAGTTAAGGATGTTGTATCTAAATCATTAGGATCTAGTACTAAAATAAATACTGCAAGAGCAACTATGCAAGCTTTAACTATGCAAAGATCAATTGAAGATGTTGCAAAGCTAAGAGGAAAAACAGTAGAGGAGATGTATAGATAATGAAATTAGATAAATTAAATTATGCAGAAGGCTCTAAAAAGAAAAGAAATAGGGTTGGAAGAGGTACTGGTAGCGGTAATGGTAAAACTAGTGGTAAAGGTCACAAGGGTCAAAAAGCTAGAAGTGGTTATAGCAGAAAACCTGGTTTTGAGGGTGGACAATTACCTTTATTCAAAAGAATTCCAAAAAGAGGATTTAGTAATTATGAATTTAAGACTAAATATTCAATAATTAATGTAGAAGATTTAAATGTATTTGAAGAAGGAGTAGAAATTACTCCAGAAATACTAAAAGATACTGGAATTTTAAAAAATCAATTAGATGGAGTTAAAATTCTTGGAAATGGTGTATTAGAAAAGAAATTAATTGTTAAAGCAAATAGTTTTACAAAATCAGCAAAAGAAAAGATAGAAGCAAAAGGTGGAAAAGTAGAGGTGATTTAATTTGTTAAAGGTAATTAAGCAAGTTTTCGCTCCTCAAAATAAAGATTTGCGAAGAAAAATATTATTTACTTTGGGCATATTATTAGTATTTAAGTTTGGTACAGTAATACCTGTTCCCGGAACTCAAGCAATAGTTAGAGACTTGGGATTTCTTGAACTTATGAATGCAATGGGAGGAGGAGCAATAGAAAGATTTTCTATATTTGCTCTTGGAATATCTCCATATATTAGTGCATCCATAATTACTCAAATATTACAGATGGATATTATTCCATATTTCTCTGAATTAAAAAGTCAAGGAGCATCAGGTAGAAAAAAAATCAATCAAATTAATAGATACCTAGGAATTATAATTGCATTTTTCCAAGGATACGTATTTTCATTTACTTTCTTTGGTCAAAATGGAACCCCTATGGACTATTTAAGAATTACAATAATATTAACTGCTGGAACAGCATTTGTTCTTTGGTTAAGTGATCAAATTACTCAAAAAGGAATTGGTAATGGAGTATCATTACTAATTATGGCTGGTATTGTTTCATCATTACCTAATATGTTGGGAACCGCATTTACCGAGTTAGTAAACTTTGGAGATGGTACTAAAGCAATATTAGGAATAATATCATTTGTTGTGTTCATTTTAATATATTTAGGAATAATAATTGCGATAATATATATGCAACAAGCTGAAAGGCGAATACCAGTTCAATATGCTAATAGAACTACAAGTTCTTATGGTGGACAACAAACATATATGCCAATTAAGATAAATTCTGCAGGAGTTATGCCAGTAATATTTGCATCTATGTTTATATCCTTACCCACAGCACTAGCGCAATTTATCAATAATAAAGGTTTTTCAAGTTTTGTAGATAAATTTTTAAATTATAATTCACCAGCTGGTTTAGCATTTTATTTATTGATGATATTATTATTTACATTTGTATATATACTAATGAATTTAAATCCAAAAGAGTTATCTTCAGATTTAAATAAAAGAGGAGGATATATACCTGGAACAAAACCCGGTAATGATACTACTAAATATATCAAGTATGTATTAATAAGAATAACTGTTATTGGAGCCTTGTTCTTAGTAGTAATTGCGGGTTTACCAATTATATTTACAAATTTATCAAAACTTCCTGCAAGTGTTACGGTTGGAGGAACAGGTTTATTAATCGTTGTTGGTGTTGCTTTGGAACTATATAATCAAATTGAAAACTCAGTTGTTGAGAGAAGTTATAAAAGGAGTTATAAGAAATGATGAATATAATATTAATCGCTCCACCCGCAGCCGGAAAAGGAACCCATTCAGCTACACTTAAAGAAAAATATGGCTTATCTCATATTTCAACTGGAGATTTATTAAGAGAAGTTGCTGTTAAAGATAAGGATATAGCGGATAAAATAGCAAAAGGAGAATTAATCTCTGATGAAATTGTTTATACTTTGTTAGAAAACAAAATTATAGAAATTAATTCTAGTAAAGGACATATATTTGATGGGTTTCCTAGAACATTAAATCAAGCAATTGAAGTTGACAATATTCTTAAAAAATTTAATCAAAAGGTTGATGTTGTTATATATCTAGATATAGAAAAAGATGTAGCAATGAAAAGAGTATTAGGAAGATTGACTTGCTCTAATTGTGGGGAGATTTATAATATATATAGAGATACATTTATAAATGAGAATCATTGTAATAAATGTAATTCAATATTGATAAAAAGAAATGATGACAATGAGGAAACATTTACTAAAAGATTTAATACGTATTTAGAAAAAACTCAACCATTAATTGATTTTTATAAAAATAGAGGTTTATTAAAGAATGTTAAATGTCAAAAAACTCAAGAAGAGACGTTTAAATTGATAGAAAATATTATAAGAGAGTTAAAATGATTATAATAAAATCTGATAGAGAAATACAATTAATTAAAGAAGCTTGCAATAAAACTAGAGAAACCATAGAGTATTTAGAGGAGTTTATTAAACCAGGTATTACTACAAGAAAGCTAGATGCTTTAGCAGAAGAATATATACATAAAATAGGTTGTATACCTGCTTTAAAAAACTACGAGGGATATCCAAATACAATTTGTGCTTCAGTAAATGATGCGGTTGTTCATGGTATTCCTAATGATTATATTCTAAAAGAAGGAGACATAATTTCAATAGATTTATCAGTATCTTATAAGGGTTATTATGGTGATATGGCAAAAACATATCCAGTAGGTAATATAGATAAAGAAAAACAATACTTAATTAAACATACTGAAGAAAGTTTATACCAAGGTATTGAGCAAGTAAAACCAAATAACAGAATTGGCGATATAAGTAATGCAGTTGAAAATTACGCAAAAAAACATAAACTAGGAATAGTAAGAGAATTAGTGGGTCATGGTGTTGGAATTGAAATACACGAAGATCCAAATGTTCCAAATTATGGAAAGAAAGGAATTGGTCCTATGCTAAAACCAGGAATGATTATAGCGATAGAACCAATGTTAAACCTAAAAGGTGAGGAAATATATTTAGAAGAAGATGATTGGACTATTAAAACTCAAGATGGTAGTCCATCAGCGCATTTCGAACATACAGTTTTAGTAACCAAAGAAGGTTATAATATATTAACGAAGAGGTGAGATTATTGTCGAATAAAGATTCAATTGAAATGAATGGTAAAGTATTAGATTTATTGCCATCTGGTCAATTTAAGGTGGAATTGGAAAACGGTCACATTGTTACTGCTTATATAGGCGGTAAAATGAGAATGAATTTTATTCGAGTTCAAAGAGGAGACAATGTAAAAATTGAATTATCTCCATTTGATTTGACTCATGGTCGTATAATATTTAGAAATTAATAGGAGGAAAAAATGAAAGTAAGACCATCTGTAAAAAAGATATGTCCAAAATGTAAGATAGTTAAAAGAAAAGGTGTTGTTATGGTTATTTGTGAAAATCCAAAACACAAACAAAGACAAGGTTAATAGGAGGAATATATGGTACGTATAAAAGGTGTAGATATACCAAATGAAAAAAGAGTAGAAATTGCGCTTACTTATATTTTTGGAATAGGAAGATCTTTATCAAAGGAAATTCTTAAAAAAGTAAATGTAGATTTAAATAAGAAAGCTAAAGATTTAAATGAAGATGAAATTGTAGCTATTCGTGATGAAATGTCAAAACATTTAACTGAAGGAGATCTTCGTAGAGAAGTAAGTATAAATGTAAAAACAAAAATGGAAATTGGTTCATATCAAGGAGTTCGTCATCGTAAAGGACTTCCTGTTAGAGGCCAAAGAACTAATAGAAACGCTCGTACACGTAAAGGTCGTGGAAAAGTAGTTGCTAATAAGAAGAAAGTATAGTAAGGAGGTAAGAATATGGCATATAAAGCAAGAAAAAGAAAAGTTAAAAAGAATGTACCTGAAGGTATTGCAAATATAAGAGTATCTTACAACAATACTATTGTAACTATTACTGATAAAGAAGGAAATGCAGTTAGTTGGGCTTCAGCAGGAACTTTAGGATACAAAGGTTCTAAGAAAAAAACTCCTTATGCAGCAGGTTTAGCAGCAGAAAGCGCTGCAAAGGCAGCTTATGATTTAGGCATGAGAAGTGTAGAAGTAAATATAAATGGTGTGGCTCCATCAAGAGATACAGCATTGCGTTCATTAATATCAGGAGGATTAGAAATTACATCTTTAAGTGATGTAACACCAATACCTCACAATGGTTGCCGTCCACCAAAACGTCCTCGTGGATAAAAGAAAAGGAGTGAATATTATGGCTAAAAAAGTAGAAAAAAATGTTGAAGAAAAAATTGAAAATACATCATTTGAAGTAACAACAAATATGGAATATGGCGTTGATAATAATGCACATTTAGTATTTGAAAAACCAGAATATAAAATGACTGAATTTATTTCAAATAATAACTATGGAAAATTTGAATTGGAACCATTAGAACAAGGATTTGGAAGAACTCTTGGAAATGCACTTAGAAGAGTATTGTTATCTTCATTACCTGGTGATGCAATAACAAGCGTTAAAATTGACGGTGTAATGCATGAATTTCAAACTATAAAAGGTGTTATAGAAGATGTAACTACTATAGTTATTAATTTAAAAAAAGTAGTATTAAAAAAGAATACTGAAGAACAAGTTACAATCAAGTTAAGCGCAAGAGGAGAAGGCCCTTTAACTGCATCATATTTAGCAAAAGAACCTTCAATCGAAGTAAAAAATCCAGATCTAGTTATTTGCACTTTAGCAAAAGGTGGAAAGCTAGATATGGAATTAACAGTTGGAAGAGGAAAAGGATATGTTGTTGCTGAAGAAGTAAAAAGAATATTAAATAATGATGAAATAGGAGTTATTGCAATTGATGCTATTTATTCTCCAATAGAAAGAGTAAATTACGATGTTGAAAAAGCTCGTGTAGGTCATAATAATAATTATGATAAATTAATAATAGAAATTTGGACTAATGGTTCGGTTTTACCTCAAGAAGCTCTTAGCGAAGCAGCAAGTATATTGATGGTTCAATTGGACTATATAGATAATCCAGAATTTACAGAATCAGTAAAAGGATTAATGAAACAAAAGAATGAAGACCCTAAGCAAAAACTATTAAAAGCTACTATTGATGATTTAGAATTGTCAGTAAGAGCATATAATTGTTTAAAAAGATCAAATATTTTTACAGTACAAGATTTAGTTAATTATACAGAAGATGAAATGTCAAAAATTAGAAATCTTGGAAAAAAATCTTTGAAAGAAGTAACTGAGAAAGTTAAAGAAATGGGTCTATCTTTCAAAAATGAAGATTAAGGAGAAAAAATATGGCATATAGAAAATTAGGAGTTACAACTAAACATAGAAAATCAATGTTATCAAATATGACTATCGATTTAGTTATGAACGAAAGTATTACAACTACTGAAACTAGAGCTAAAGAAGTAAGAAAATTTTTAGATAGAATGATTACTTATGCTAAAAAAGATACTTTAGTAAATAGAAGAAAAATATTAGCGTTTTTTAAAAACGATAACGAAGCTACAAAAAAAGTATTTGAACTAGCGAAACGTTATGAAGATAGAAAAGGTGGATATACTTCTATATTGAAGTTAGAAGAAAGAAAAGGAGATGGTGCCTTATTGGTACTCATCAAATTGGTATAAAACGACAATATGTCGTTTTTCTTTTATTAGTATAAATTATAGTATATAATAAAATATATAAAGGAGAATTATGAAAGCATTAATAACAGGAGCATCTTCTGGAATAGGAAGAGATATAGCATTTAATTTATCTGAAAGAGGTTATGATTTAATTTTAGTATCTAAAACAATGGATAATAAGTTGTTAAAAGAATTTAAAACTAAAGTTAAATATATTTCTTGTGATTTATCAAATATTAATGAAGTATATAAATTATACGAAAAAACAAAAGCTGAAGATATTGATGTTTTAGTAAATAATGCGGGATTCGGATTATTTGGAGAGTTTTATAATTCTTCATTAGATAAAGAAATAGAAATGATCAATTTAAATATAAACGCAGTTCATATATTAACTAAGCTCTATCTTAAAGATTTTAGAATAAAGAATAATGGTTATATTTTAAATGTTTCATCTTCTGCTGCTTTTCAAGCCGGTCCATTAATGTCAACATATTATAGTACAAAAGCATATGTATTAAGATTAACAACTTCGATATATGAGGAATTAAGAAGAGAAAAATCTAATATTGGAATATCTGTTCTTTGCCCTGGTCCAGTAGATACTAATTTTAATAAGGTTGCAAATGTAAAATTTGATTTAAAATCAGTATCAAGTAAATATGTTGCAGATTATACTATAAAAAAGATGTTTAAAAAGAAATTAATAATTATTCCTACATTTTATATGAAAACAATAATAATTTTGAGTAAGGTATTATCAATAAAATTGTTATTAAAAGCAACTTATAATATTCAAAACAAAAAAAGATAAAAAAGTAGTCTTTTTTTGTTTTTTTATGTATAATATACTATTATCAATGGGGGTATTTTGATGAATAATATTATTTCAATTAATAACCTTGATCATTTCTACAATAAAAAGATTATTTTTAAAAATTTTTCTATTGATATTGAAGATGGTAGCTGGACAACTATAGTTGGCCCAAATTCATCAGGGAAAACTACACTAGTATATTTACTCGCGGGTTTAATTAAGAATAATAATATTAAATATTATAATATAAAAGATAGAAAAAAAGATATAGGTATATTATTTGATAATCCTAGAAATAATTTTATTACTAATACAGTAAAAGATGAACTATTATTGTCTTTTAATTATTCAAATTCTTCTAAGAAGGATTTCGATGATAAAATTGAAGATATTATAGATTTATTAAAATTAGAAAATTTACTTTATAAAGATCCAATGACTTTAAGTGGTGGAGAATTGCAAAGAGTATCTTTAGGATTAATATTAATTTATAATCCAAAAATACTTATAATGGATGATGCATTTTCAATGATAAGTAATAAAGATAAGCAAGATTTAATTAGAGTAATAAAAAGATACAAAAAAGATAATAATATGACTATAATTAATTTTACAGATGATTTAGAAGAATCTTTTGGAACAAATAGATTGGTTATCATAAATAAAGGAAAAATTGTAATAGATGGCAAACCAAAAGATGTAATGAAAAACGATACGATGATTAATAGACTTGGAATAGAAATACCCTTTATTGTTGATTTATCTAGTAAGTTAAAATTATATGGTCTAATAGATGATATATATTTTGACGAAGAAACGTTGGTGAATGATATATGGAAATAATATTTAATGCTGTTTCGTTTAATTATAATGTGGGTCTTATTAATGAAGAGCAAGTTTTAAAAAATATTAATTTGTCTTTTGAAAGCGGAAAAATATATGGAATTACAGGAAAATCTGGTAGTGGAAAAACAACCTTAATTCAATTGATAAAAGGAGTTATATTGCCAACAAGTGGTAACATAGTAATTGACAAAAAAATAGTAAATAAAAGTTCAAAATTTTATGAAAACAAAAAAATTGGTTATGTTCCACAATTTAGTGAGGATTATTTTTTGGAAGATTCAGTTGACAAAGAATTAGGATATATTGTGGGTAATAATACTTATATAAAATTAAATTCCTTAAATATGGTTGGGTTATCTGAAGATTATATGAATAAAAAAATAAATGAATTAAGTTTTAGCGATAAAAGACTTATTTCTATTGCGGCCACTTTAACATATGCTCCAAGAGTATTAATTTTAGATGAACCGGGTTTAGGATTAGATAAATTTAATAAAGAAAAACTTATTAAACTTTTAAAAAATATAAATAATAAGTATAAAGTAACTATTATAATAGTAAGTCATGATATTAACTTATTAAACCAAATAGTTTCTGAAATAATTATTTTGAAGGACGGAAAAATATTGTCTCAAGGTAGTAAAGAGGATATTTTTAAAAAGACTTCTTTATTAAATAAAAACAACATTGAAAGCCCAAAAATATTAGATTTTATAAATTTAGTTCAAAAAGAAAAAAACATTAAGTTAGGAAGTTATGATGATGTTAGAGATTTAATTAAGGCGGTGTATAGAAATGTTTAAAGATAATGTTGCAAAATATTATAATATAAATTCAATACTAAATGAAACAAAACCAATTATTAAAATACTTTCATTGTTGTTGTTTTTTATATTTTTTTTGATTGCAAATAATATTGTTTTTTCAATAATAATGTTGTTATTTTCATTGATATTAGGTGTTTTATCTAAAGTCCCTTTTAAACTTTATTTATATAGATCAATTCCAATAATAATAATAAATATTATAATATTAATTTTGGGTATATTGTTTAATATAAATACTTTTAATTTTTTATTAAAAAGTATATCTTTCTCAATATATTATTCATCATATATATATTCCACAAAAATATCGGACACAAATAAAGGAGTGTTCGATATACTAAATATAATTGATTTTTATAATCCAAGAGTATTAAGTTTTTTTACAATATTAATTCATTTTATTTCAATCGTGTTTGTTGAATTTATAAAGGTAATTAATATTCAAATAAAAAAAGGAAAAGTTCAAAAAATGGATAAACTAATTGTTTATACTTATAGATTAGTTAAAGGTAAAATCAAAATAATAAGTAACAATTTTGAATTGAAAAAATATAATTTCAAATATATAGAAAACAATAGTGTTTATTCGAGTTTAACTATTATTGGGTCTCATTTAATGTTGTTTTTTGTGTATTTATTAGGTAAAATATAGTATAATGAAAAAGGTGATAATATGAAAACAAAAAAACAATTAAAAAAAGAAGAAGATAAAAGAAAAAAAGAATTAAAGAAATCATTGGAATATAATCAATCTATAATAAATACTATTATTACTTTAGTAATTGTAGTAGTTATTTTTGTTGGTTTTTATTTATTAACTGATTATATATTAAATAAATCTAGAAAATTGAATTATAAAGAGCCAGAAGAAAAGGAAGCAACAATTCAATATAAAGAAATATTGGCTAGTCAAGTATTTGATCAAAATGATGAAGAATATTATGTTTTGTTTTATAATTTTGATGGAAATGATGCTGCATATTATAATCAAATAGTTAGTACTACAGAATTAAAATTATATACTGTAAATATTAATAATCCTTTTAACAAGAATATAGTTTCAGAAAAAACCAATAAAAATGCTCAAAATTATAATGATTTAAGAGTAAAAGAAGCAACTATAATAAAAATTAATAATGGAAAAAATGTATTTTATTTTGAAGGTAATTTGTTGTATATAAAAGAAAATTTAAAATAAAACTTATTTTATAATTTTAAAAAATATGTTATTATATTAATAAGATGTGAGGGAGTTGTATGACAAGTAAAGAAAATAGATCTAGATTAATAGAGTTAATGTTTGTTGTATTAGTATCTACTGTAGTAGGTATGGTTAGTGGTGGAGCCGCTATTTTCACTATGTTAGATGTGAAAGAACCAGAATATAGTTATGTTGAAAATAATTCGGATTTATCTGAAGTTAATTCTGTTTATGAAGATATTATAAGTAAATATTATAAAGTAGTAGATAAAGATGCTTTAATAACTGGAGCAATAGATGGTATGATTTCTGTATTGGGAGATCCTAATTCGTCATATTTTGATAATGAAGAAGCTGCATCTTTTAATGATAGATTAAATGGAAAATATGTGGGTGTTGGTTTAGAGATAATGGCAGATGGAACTGGTAAAATACTAGTAGTTGGAATATTTGAAGGTTCACCTGCATCAAAAAGTAAAATTAAAGAGGGAGACTATATATTAGAAGTAGATGGTGTTCCTGTATCTGGAATTACTGCTGAAGAAACGGCATCTAAAATAAAAAGAGAACTTGGTGAAGAAGCTGTATTAACTATTGAAAGAGATGGTGAAATATTTAAAGAAACTATTGCCTCTGGAAATATAGTTATAAAGTCTGTTGAGAGTCAAATATTTAAAAAGAATAACAAAAATGTTGGTTATATTAAATTAGATATATTTGCAGCTAATACTGAAGAACAATTTACTGAAGAGTTAAAAAAATTAGAAAAACAAAAAATTAACTCATTAATTATTGATGTTAGAAATAATTCTGGAGGGTATTTAACTTCAGTAACTGACATTTTAGAAAGATTCTTACCAAAGGGCACAATATTATATAAAACAAGAGATGCAGAAGGTACTATTGATAGATTTGATACAACTTCTGAAAAAAGAAGTTATAAAGTAGTAGTATTAACAAATGAAGTAAGTGCTTCAGCATCAGAAATACTTGCGGTTACATTGTCAGAAAAGTATGGAGCGATTCTTGTTGGTAAAAAAACTTATGGTAAAGGAACCGTTCAACAAGTATTAAATACAGCATCAGGAGGATTTGCAAAAATAACTACTCAAGAATGGTTATCTCCAGAAGGTAATGAAATAGATAAAGTTGGAGTTGTTCCAAAGTATGATGTGGATATGGATTATAATAAATATGATCCAGCTAAAGCAGAGACGGACACTCAATTGCAAAAAGCATTAGAGGTTATTGTAAAGTAACCTCTTTTTTATTGCATTATTTTTATAAAATGTTTATAATTGATACATAGATTGGTGGATTGTATTAATGAAAAAAAATGATATTTTATCTATACATGCCTATAAACATAATGGTGTATTGTATAGAGAGTGGGAGAAGTCTGTAGTATTAGATGAAGATGAAGACAAGTTAATTTTGAAAAATGACAAGGTAAAAGTTACTGAAGTTGATGGAAGAAAATGGAAGACCAAAGAACCGGCCATTATATATTTTTATAAAAATAAATGGTTTAATATTATATCGCAATTTAAGGATAAAGGATTATTCTATTATTGTAATATCGCATCTCCTTATGTTATGGAAGAAAATACTCTTAAATATATTGATTATGATTTGGATTTAAGAGTTTTTCCTGATGGAAATTATAGTGTATTAGATCAAGGAGAATATGATTATAATAAAGAAGAAATGAAATATCCAATTGAAATTGATGAAATAACTAGAGATGCTATGGATGAACTTATATATATGTGCGTTAATAAAATTGGTCCATTTGACAAAAAGGAATTGGAAAAATATTGTGTAAAGTAAATTGTTTGTTAAAACAATTTTTTATTAGATATTGCTTAATATTGAAGTAATAACAACAAAAATAAAAAAAATGTAAAAAAATATATAAATAATGAAAAAAGTTGTTGACATTCAAGTTTTAATTTGATATATTATGTGTACGCCTTGAGAAAATAGGCGGAATGATCTTTGAAAACTGAGCAAAATGTCAATTTTGAGTAGCTAAGGATTTTAAATTTAAAAACAAAAATAATTCTATGAATTAATTTTTTTTTGAGAGTTTGATCCTGGCTCAGGATGAACGCTGGCGGCATGCCTAAGACATGCAAGTCGAACGGAGTAATCCACTGAAGCATTTGTGCTTGCACAAGTGTGGATGTGATCATTACTTAGTGGCGAACGGGTGAGTAACACGTGGGTAATCTACCTATTAGATTGGAACAACACAGGGAAACTTGTGCTAATACCAAATAACAAATAAAAATAATTTTTTTA